>JAOUKW010000137.1 GCA_029882335.1 Candidatus Heimdallarchaeota archaeon
ATCCATTGATTTTATACTAAGATATATTCATCCAAAATTTTCACCACTTGCTCAAATAAGTAAATATATTTCACAAACAGTACTTAAGAATCCAATGAAACCAGTATTTTCGCCCCCTAAAAGATTTGCAGTCCTAATAGGCATAGTAATCACCTCATTAATGTCAATTTCTCTTCTTATTTTCAATGGATTTGGCTTTTATTTATTTCTTATATTTTTGTTGATTGCTTCAGGACTCCAATCATGGTTTGATTATTGTTTAGGATGTACTGTGGCAAACTTTCTTGTAAAGAAGAATTTAATGATGCGTGGTGAAACTGTATATGATTTCTCAAATAATTTGAGAAACCTAAATTCCATTACAATGAAAGATTTAAGTCCAAACGTAATTCGAGACAATTTAACAGAAATTGCCAAAAAAGATGGAAAAATAACAGACAAAGAAAGTCGTTTAATAGATCAAATCACATTAGACTTAGAAGCATATTCAAGTTTATTAGACAAAGCACTTGAGGATAATGTAATAACAGAACAAGAACAAAGAAGTTTATGGCATGATAGAAATACATTGGTGAGAAAGGCATATGAAATTGCCAGTGAAGATGGAAATGTAGATGAAAGTTATTCCTTAGTTGAGGTTTTGATCCAAATCTTAACTAAATTCGAAATGATTGAACACCAAGAAATTTTAAAATAATACATTATATTGTAATCTACCAAAAAATTAGAAATATACCATTCAATGATGAAGATATGGAATTCATTGAGAATCAACAAAATCGAAAAGCAGCGGCAAAAGAATTAGGAGAAACCCTATATGACCATCGTTGGGAACTGATTATAAATAGTATGAGGGAAGTAGATAGTACTTTTGCTCAATTTGTTGAAGAAGTCGCCTATGGTACAATTTATTCAAGAAAGAATTTATCTTTACCATACAGAGAAATTTCTGCAATCACAGCCCTAACTCAACTAAATTTAAAACCTCAATTGAAAAGTCATATTATAGCCGCGTTGAGACTTGGCATATCAAGAGAAGAAATTATTGAACTATTCCTACATTTGACTATGTTTATTGGATTTCCATTGTGTTTAGATGGATTACGGGTTGCTAAAGAAGTATTTAATCATCAAGATAATAAAGCAGATAATGCTAACTAATATTCTAAAATAATCTGAAATTATTTAAATATGAAGAATCTTATCACACGATATTGAGTTTTAATCAAGATTATCTATTAGAAAATAATAATCTTCATTATAATAAAATACTTACATTTAAGAAAAAACACACTATTGGATTAAAATTTCTTATTGTTATATCTATATTACTTCTATCATCGCTATTTTCCGGATTAATATACGGTCAAGATAATACAGATGAAGATTTGAATAAAGAAATCAACAAAAAAATATTTATTAAAACAAAAGAAAACGGAAATGAGAGGATCATTGAATACAATCCAAATTCAAATAAATATTATGTGAAATCCTCACAAACATCATCCAGTACAAGTAATTCAAATTCGAATACTCAAGAAAATGATAAAACAGAAACTGAATCTACTATTACATCATCTGCAAGCCTTCCAATTAATTTCGGATGTACAAATCCATTAAAAGATATATTACTGGTTTCTCATGGACAAACAACAACATACATCACAAATGAAAATTATAGTTTTGATAGCATTAATGAAGTAATGTTTGGTGCAATTACTACAGATCATTTGTTAAAGTACAATATGATTATTTTAGAACCAAATTGGTCAGACTATGCAAATTTAAAGAATGTACTTTCAAAAATAGGTGAAGCTCTCAATCAATCTAGTTGTCTTGTAGTAAATATCAAACCATCAGGTAATGTAGGAAGTATCTTAGATATCGATTTATTAGGAACTGATTACGACAGGTCATTTACCCATAATGGAGAATCCATAGTTAATGCTAGCCATCCATTTATAAATGGGACTGTTTATGGTGGTAATGTTTTAACCACCAATGACTTCAAAAACTGGGGTTCTACAGATCATGGATGGTTGACTGCATTACCAACAACCCAATTAGGATACAATCAGATATTAGCAAATCAACGTGGTGCCAGTATGATTGAATATTCATATGGTCAAGGACATGTGATTGTTGATACATTAACCAGTTGGAATGGTGGTTGGGGAACTGGTAATTCATTAGTAGCTACAAATATACTAAGATACATGAATTATGTATCCGAGCTTAATCGAATACCCTATGGACAATCCACAGGTAATGTAACTTACCGTTTTGGTACTGCAGGAAATTTGTTAAATTGGAATGTATATGATACAGATAGTTCGAATTATACAATCTATAAAGATGGAATTTCATATTCTGCAGGATTATTAAGTGGCATAACCACAAATACCTCAATAACCACAAATATAGATGGATTAGGACTTGGTGAGTATAATTTTACAATAGTTATGCAAGACTCAAGAGGACATAAAAATTCAGATGAAGTGTGGGTGATGGTGGTTGATGGAACAAGTCCGGTTTTCAATAGAATACCTGCCGATGTTAATTTTGCTTTTGGAACTTTAAACCACTATTTAATTTGGAATGCAACCGATAATGATAATCCAAATCAATATTCAATTTATGACAACGGTACTATCATCGATTCTGGTGCTTGGAGCAATCCAACACAAATTAGCATAAACATCGATAATTTATCTCAAGGACTACATAATATAACTTTAACACTTAATGATATATCAGGAAACATAGCAACTGATCTAGTTTGGGTAAATGTAATACTAGATACTAACTCTGCTGTGTTTAATAACATACCTGGAAATCAATTTTATGAATTAGGTACTATTGGTAATAGTATCACATGGAATGCTACAGATCTTTTTCCATCATTTTACCAATTATATGTCAATAATAGCCTATTTACCCAATCAGTTTGGACATCGAACCAAAATATTACATTTAATATAGATGGTTTAGAGTACAAAAATTATAATTTTACTATTGTTCTTTTTGATACATCAGGTAATAGAATAGAAGACACCTCAATTATTACTTCAAGAGATACTTCAGTTCCGATTATCACTAGTTTCCCGGTAAGTACAACGTATGAATTTGGATCTATAGATAATACACTAAATTGGACGGTAATTGATGCAACAGCAGATAATTTAATTATTAAAAGAAATGGAGTTCAAATATTTAATTCTGCTTGGAAATCAGGTACAAAAATTTCGATCAATACAGATGGGTTGAGTGTTGGAACCTATGTATATGCAATAACATTGTATGATATTGTTGGGAATAATGTATCTCATTCAGTAAGCATAATAGTAGTAGATACAACAAATCCAGTAATTGATACTCCAATTGATTATTCTTATGAATTAGGTAGTAACGGAAATTATATTAATTGGACTGCAACTGATTTAAACCCATCATATTATACAATTAAAAGAAACAGCACATTAATGACCACAGGCATATGGAGCTCAAGTAGCAGAATTTCATTAAACATTGATGGTTTAAGTGCTGGATTTTATAATTTCACCATCCAATTGTATGACACTAGTGGAAATGAAATATTTGATTCTGTGATAGTATCAGTTAGTGATACGCTTAGTCCATCATTAATAGGCCCCAGTGATTTTGCTTATGAATATGGATCAATAGGAAATAATATTGCATGGACTGCAACTGATGCAAATCCATCAACATATACAATAAAACGAAATGAAAGTACTATTGCTTCAGGTAATTGGATGTCAGGTGGGTCAATTACTATTAATATAGATAATCTAGGAATTGGATTCTACAGCTATAATTTGACCGTGAGTGATGGTGCAAATAACAAGGTATCAGATATTGTGGTAATCCATGTTAGAGACTCAATTTATCCAACAATAGATTCTCCACCAAATTTCTCATATGAATATGGAGTTACAGGTAATACAATATCATGGACTCCAAATGATTTACTTCCATTATCATATAAAATCTATAGAAATAATACACAAATATCTAGTGGTGGATGGATATCAGGCGTTCCAATAATTTTAAACATTGATAACTTAGGATTGAGTACTTATAATTTCACAATTGAGTTAACCGATACAAATGGAAATAAAATTTCAGATGAGGTCTTCATAACAGTTGAAGATACTACCAGACCTACTTTCATATCGTCTACTGCAGACTATACCTATGCTTTGGGAATAACTGGAAATTCTATAAGTTGGACTGCAATAGATTTACTACCAGGAATATATACACTACGAAAGAATGGATCTATAATAGACTCGGGTAACTGGTTTACAAACAATCCATACTCAATTAATGTAGATGGATTAGGTACAGGAGATCATAATTATACCTTAAGTATTTATGATACATCTGGAAACTATCAAAGAAATGTAGTAATTGTAAGTGTCACATCTGCACCTGTGTTAACTGCATCATCCCCTGATTTCATGTATGTAAATGATACCCTTGGAAATACAGTATCTTGGACTCTAACAGATGCTACACCAGATATATATGTTATTTATCAAGATGGAATACCCTTAATCAATGGATCTTGGACAAGTGGTGTCCCAATCACCAAAAATATCGATGGATTAGCAGTTGGAACATACACATTCATGTTATGGATAAATGATACAGAAAACAATATAGTTACCGATAATATTATTGTAACTGTTACAGATAGACCAAATTGGGTAATACAGGAAACGAACCTGATATATTCAGAAGGAACCACGAATAATATTTTATCATGGGAAGCTAGCGATACATTACCTGATACATATATCATTTATAAAAATGGTACTCAAATTGCAACTGGAAATTGGGCAAATGGTACATCAATTAACTTAAATGTAGATAATTATGAATTAGGAGTATTTAATATTACAATAGTGGTGAAGGATCTATCAGCAAATTCAATTACCCAAACTGTTTACGTAACTGTTTTTGATAACCAAAATCCAACAATAATAGGTGTACCTGCAGACTATGAAATGATAGAAGATACCACGGGTAATCAGTTAAGCTGGAATTTTACGGATAATCATCCTGGAAGCTATATAATAAGAATTAATGGTGTAATTAATATTACATCTAGCTGGAATAATGCAGATAATATTACCTATTCCTTGGATTTACTAACAATAGGATCATACACTTTTGAGCTTATGGTGAACGATACATCTAATAATTACATTATAGATACAGTGATAGTAACTGTAATTGATACCACAAACCCATTAGTTACTAATCCATCAGATACAGGTTATGAAGTAGGTTCATCTGGAAATATAATTAGCTGGACACCAATCGATACTAATCCACAAAATTATACCGTATACAAAAATAGTACAACGTATTTAACAGGAACGTGGTTCAATAATACTGTAATCGATATAAACATTGATGGACTTTCGCTAGGTTATCATAATTTTACAATATTACTTGCAGATACATCACTAAATATTATTCAAGACACCGTCATTATCTACATATCAGATACTACAGCACCTTCTATTAATAGTCCAACCGACATTAATTATGAACAAGGATCAAATTCAAATGTTATTAGTTGGATTATTTCTGATATATATGTTGGAAATTATACTGTATATCAAAATGGCAGTTATTTCACCTCTGGTAATTGGATTAATGATACTATGCTTAATATAAATATTGATGGATTGGATTTTGGTTTTTATGAATTTAGTATTTACGCAAATGATACCACCGGAAATACAGTAATTGATACTTTAATTGTTCATGTTATTGATACTACAATTCCAATATTATCCAGTCCAACAGATGTTACATATGAGGAAGGGTCATCATCAAATCAACTTATTTGGATAATCACAGACCTGAATAATAATTCATACACAATCCTTCTTAATAATTCAGTTTATACAACAGGACAATGGATTAATAACACAGCATTAGTAATCAACATAGATAGCCTACCATATGGATATTATAATTTTACAATATTAGCATTTGACTTATCAGATAATTTCGGTGTTGATACAGTAATTGTTAGGGTCATAGACTCAACTAGTCCAAGTATAACAAATCCTGCAGATATATCAAACGAGCAAGGTAGCACTGGAAATGTAATTTCATGGATTATTACTGATCTTAATGTTGGAAATTATACTGTAGTTCAAAATGGAACATTCTATGCCTCTGGAAATTGGATAAATAATACAGCTTTAATCATAGACATTGATGGATTAACATATGGATATTATAATTTCACTATTATTGCTCATGATGGACTAGGAAATGAAATTACCGATGAGATAATTATTCATGTTCAAGATACAACAATACCAATAGTTTCTTCCCCAAATGATATTGTTTATGGATCAAATAATGAAAATCTACACTATATATCATGGTCTTTACAAGATTATAATCCCAAAAACTTTACTGTGTATTATAATGGTACATTAAATAGTACTGGAATATGGATATCAGGAGACATCATCACTGTAAATGTCACAGGACTTATCGCAGGAATTTATAATTTCACTATTATTGTGTTTGATATTTTTGAATTATTCACAATTGATGAAGTAATAATTACTGTATTCCTTGTTGATATAGACCCTCCTGTAATTTCCAATCCACCAGATTTAGATTTAATTGAAGGAAGTACTGGTAATACACTATCATGGAGTATCAGTGATTTATATCCAGGAAATTATACCGTCTACAGAAATGGATCACAAATACAAAACGGATTATGGAGTAATATCACACCAATAAATATCAATATTGATGGATTAACTTATGGTTATTGGAATTTTACCATCATCTCCCAAGATATTGCAGGAAATATTGTAACAGATACAGTAATAGTTATGATAATCGATAATGTCAATCCTATATTTTATGAAGTACCAAACTTATTTACTAATGGTACTGAAATTGACTCTGGAAAAACATTATTATGGAATGCAACAGATATAAATGCATATTCATACACAATATTCGTGGATAATATTCCAACTTTAACTGGAATGTGGAATGATCGTACCTTTATAATTTATGTAATTACACTTCCCAAAGGTATATACAATATTACAATTGTAGTTTTTGATATAGCCGGTAACTCTGTATCAAATACTGTATTTTATGAAGTTCTTGATCAAACTAACCCTGAATTTATTTCCTCACCAATGGATACTCAAATTGAAGAACATGAATATTATCTATTATCTTGGTCTGCATATGACCAACATAGTGGCTCATATGCCATTTTTGTGAATGGAACTTCTGTTGTATCAGATTTATGGTTCAATTCAGGAGTGATCTCCATCAATCTAAACACATTTTCAAAAGGTGATTACAACTTTACGTTAATTCTTTCAGATTCATCTGGTAACTTTATTGTAGACACAATATTAGTAACTATTTTAGATTTAACATTACCAACAATAGACATTAAACCTGGAAACTACACATATAATGAAGGAGAAACTGGAAATACAATTCAATGGCATGCAATTGACAGTCATAGTGATGTATACTTTATTTATAGAAATGGGTCCCAAATACAGACTGGTGTATGGAGTGGTACTACTTTGATATCCATTAATATCGATGGTTTACTACTTGGTTATTATAATTTTACCATTATTTTCTATGATGAAAGTAATAATTACAGCTCTCATTTTGTAATCATTGAAGTAATTGATGAGAATAATCCAATTCTTATAAGCTCAAGTGAGGATACAACAATAATAGAGGGTACGAGTTTGAATCAACTATTTTGGAATGTAACTGATAATCATCCTGATTATTATACCATATACTTAGATGGTAATTCGATTAAACAAAATAATTGGAATAATACAAATGTAATCCTGCTTAATTTAGATGAATTATCGCTTGAAGCTGGTTTTTATAACATAACAATTGAAATATTTGATTCAACAGAAAACAGTATCATTAATACTATTTTTGTAGAAGTTATCGATAATATAAATCCGATATTTACCTCTATACCAGAGGATATGACTATAACTGTTGATAGTGTCGGAAATTATCTTTCATGGTACGCTTATGATCTACATTCTGCGACTTACTCAATATTTATTGATGAAATCTTTTATTCTAATGGTATTTGGTCTTCTAATAATGAAATTTCATTTCTACTTGATAATTTGGAAATTGGTACTTATGACATTACAATCACCATTTATGATTTGACTGGAAATATCGCATCTGATACAGTAGAAATTAAAGTTAGAGATCCTTTGGTTACTGAAACAGAGGAAATTAATATACAAATCACACAAAATGTATATGAAGGAGATATTGAAATTATTAATGGTACTTGGTCTCAACTTAATTCAGATGATTTTATTGCAAATGCAACAATTACAGTCATATTATACGATTTATCCAAAACAGAAGAAATTCTAAGCTTCACAACTCAAACAGATCTAAACGGGAATTTTAATATTCTTTTGAATTATACAAACATAGCAGTAAGAAATTATATATGGGAAATTACATTTAGTAAAGATTTACATGAAACTAAATTTATTGACCTAAATGTTCAAGTCCAACCTCATAGCTACATAATCGAAATTCAAGTCCCAAGTACATTAGTACAAGGAGAAAGTTTCTTCATTACTGCAATTGTTTACTATGCAAATGAAAATAACTCTGAAACTCTCAGTTTTAATGAATTCATAAGTAAACAAGGTAAAGCAGAAGGAGTGGAGGTTGAATTTGAGGTAGTCTACATAGATACTGAAGGACAAGAAGTAAAGATCATTAAAGGTGCGATGACAACTTATAATGGAATTGCTGTAATAGAATTCAAAGGTACAGATACTATATCAATCCAAGAAATTACAAGCATATCAGCATCTATTAGTGAAAATGAATTTGGTAATTCTGCAACTGCAGATTTACCCTCGATTAGTTTACCATCAATCGCACAACCTAATAGAACATTATTAGAAACCTTAATTGCTGGAATCATAAATCAACTTTATCTTGTAATAATGATCTTTATAGTAATAATATTTTCAATTGCCCTGATTTATTACACCAGAAAAGGAATAAAGAAAAAATTCAAAACGATACTTAAGGAAATGGACAGTGCAAAAATAGAGCTAGATTCAATCCTAACTGTTAGGGCAGTAATATTACAAAATAATAATGGAATTCCAGTTTATGAAAGTCGAATCACTCAATTAGGTGTTGACACTGCTTTAATTTCAGGTTTGATTAGTGCGATGTCCGCTTTTCTTGGAGAAGTAGGATCCTCACAACTATTTGGATTTGAAACGATAGAAAGACAAGGTTTGTCAATAACATCTCATCAATCAAATCATTCTAAATTAATCTTTATATCAGAAAACGAATTACCCTTGGTAGTATTAGATAAAATAAAAGTATTCCATAAAGAAATAGAAGAATTTTACAAAACTGAAATACTAAGAGATGCACCAAAGATGATGTTAGAAGAAGAAATCACGATATATTATGAAAAGACAGGTCTACCTATACCCTTATTACAAAAATTGAGAATCGAAAGAAAGAACATCAAAAGAGTAACAAATATTAGATCAGTATCAAGAATCATCAAAGAAACCATAGCATCATTACCATTTATTTATCAAAGTAAAAATGAGAATTTATTACCTGTCACAGAAATTATAACATTACTTGAAGAACAAAATCTTAGTAAAGAATTAATAGCTAGGTCAATTCTTTTAGCATACAGAAATAATATTTTAATCCCAATACTTCCAAATATTAATGA
>JAOUKW010000138.1 GCA_029882335.1 Candidatus Heimdallarchaeota archaeon
TCTTTTTTCAAACCTAAGTTTTGATTGTCTAAATTATCTCTTAGGCCAGTTAGCATGGAGATGAACGGCTGAACTGTCGACTGGCTTGCCATACTAGTGGCAGCATCAGTTATGAATTCTCTCATCAATGTAGTATCCTGCTTTTCTTTACCTTTTGATAGATACTTTTCGTATTTTCTCAATCCTTTTCTTATATTACTAAATTTTTGATCTATATCTCTTTGCATATTTTGATAATGTTCATTAATTTGATTAGTTTTTTCCTTTATTGGGTGATGTTCTTGAACTTGCAACTCTTGATATAAACTTTCCAATTCGTTATCTTTCTCCAATACTAATGATTCTTTAGATAAAAGTTCATCTTTTATTTTTTCATATTCCGTGATTTGTTCTAGAATGTCTTTTATTATTTTGGTTGTTCTTTCGATATCTGCATAAGGTGCATAATCTTCCAAAATAAATCTTTCAAGTTTAGTTAGATCACCATTTAGTTTGAGTAACGATTTGGATAAAGCTTTTACCCTACCTTTATATTTTGGTCCTTTAAGCAATTTAACATATTTAATAAGAATTTGATCCTGTTCATTTAATGCAGAACGACAGGTTTCTGTGTATTTTTCAAGTGAATCAAGATTAATTTTTTCTGGTTTGATAATTTGATTAATTGTACTTTCTACAGTTTCAAATATTTTGTGTGAATACTTATCCATTACTTGTGTGTCTTGAGTAATTTCTTCTTTGAAATTTCCACCATCATTTAGGATATTGCTCAAACGTTTATCCGTATCTTTCATTCTTTTTTCAGCTTTATTTCGAAGACCACTCATTTCTTTATCTGCTTTATCTTCAACAATTTCTATAAAATGATCTAATTCTTTTCTTAAAGTATCAAATGAATTCAATTGTCTCAATGGTTGGTAAATTATGTTTTTCTTAAATTATTTCAAATTCACCTGAGGAATAAACCATTATTAGTTATAATTTTAATCGAAACCTTCCCGCCAAATAATCTCAACAATCTAACTACTTGATAGTACTATCTTTTATTAATTATAAAAATAAATTGTATTATAGTAAGAACTATGGATGTCACAACTATCATTGACCTTATACTTAGTCATAGAAAATCTATTTTAGAAGGGATGCATGGAACTTCAGTAATTGATTTTCCCTGGGGTATTCAGTTTAATTGGAAAGCAAATATTTATCCATTGTCTAATTTTTCTTATATTCAGAATCTTCCTATTGAAGAAATAGCCGAATTAAGGACTTGGATTGAAGGTGACAAATCAAGAAGATTCCTTGTATCTGATAAGCAAATTATGAATAAATTTACAAATCTTGAAGTAGGTGATTTAGATATTTATTGGCGGGATACAAAATCCGTGAAATTGCCAATTTCAGGGCAATTTGATATTATAAAATATTCATTTAATATTCAGGATCGTAATTTTGATGTGAAAATACTAACTGATACAGTTTGTAAGATGTTAGAGGTGGCGATTGAAGATAGAATTGAATTTGGAAGGTTTATTGGAGGAATTTTACATATGGTTAATGGGGAATTTTGGGTGCTCCATGATGGAGATTTGAATATAAGATCCATTGCTCTAATTAGTAACTTATCTCTGAATGGAGATATCAAACTAATTGAATTTATAGTAACCCATAAACAATTTAGAAGAGAAGGGCATGCAAAAATGTTATTAAATACCATTTTAGGAAAAAATCCTAAAACTAAATTTATATTTCCAACATATACAAATATGATTGAACTAGAAATTCAATCTTTTTATGGAGATTTCTTAATTAACCATGCATTTAAATTAATATCAAAAGTCAATTTATTTAGGTCTCAATAAAGCATTTTCCTTTAAATTTACTGAATTATGACTTATATCCTCATATGTAGATTCATTATAACCGAACTGATAATTCAAGCAGATTTAATGTTTTGGGATATCAATAATATTCTGATTTCTATAAAATTTTAATTTTAACATATTAAATTTAATCTGTCAATCGTTTTCATTACAATCGAAGAATAGATAAAGTATTAAAGCATAATTGATAATATTGAACTTGAATATGTAATCAAATTTGATTTTTTCAAAAGTTCTTAGTGGTGTATAAATATATGAGGAAAGATGCAAAAGGTAAAATCCACTTCAAAATTGTATTCGTAGGTGCCAGTCTAGCAGGAAAAACAAGTGTTCTTAAGTATCTACATGAACAAGTAGAAGGTCTGTTAAAAGGTGGTTTAACAAGTATTGCAGATCCTAGTGGTCGTACAGTCTATTTTGATTTTTCACCATTTTCTGCAACAAATTCTGTTTTATTTGATGTCTATACCGTTGCTGGTCAACGTAGACATAAAAATCAACGAAAAATGATTTTACGTGGTGTAGATGGTTTATTATTTGTAGCAGATTCAAATCCTGATAATAAACATGATAATATAGAAGCTGCAGTCGAGTTGAGGGAATTTATTGGGGATCGATTAGGTAAGGAAATACCACTGGTCATATCATTAAATAAAAGAGATTTACCAAATGCCATGGCTAGGGAAGAAATGTTGAAAGATTTAGGTTTTAATGATGATATTTTAGCAATCAATACGATTGCAGTTACTGGCTTTGGATTGAAGCAAGCTTTCCAAGCAGTCTCCAGAGAAATTATTATGAAACATATTTACAAAGCTGATGCAAAAGCTAAGGTATAACAAAATTAATTAACTTCTACATTTTCTCTTATTTTCTCTTCTTTATCATCCATCTTTCCATTATCTATTATAATTTCATCTAAATCGTCTGATGTGATTCCAATATTTGTATCATCCATATGTTGGATGTCACCTAATTCATGAATTTCACCGTTGCCATTTTGATAATTCAAATAATTTTCAACTTCCGTGATGTGTGTTGAGAGTAAAGAGAATTCTTCGATTTTATCATGATTGATGATTGTGTCAACTGATTCCACAAATGCTTTGGAAACTTCTTGATTTATTAAGGCATACACTCTATAATTTTTTCGCATTTCAATAAAGAGTGGAATTAAATCTTCTCTTGTGGTACCTAAGATAAACAAATCTGCCTGCTTTGATAGTGCTAAATCATACACATCAAGTAGGTAATGAAGGTCAAGATTATTCGGAATTTGTTTACTTTGAAAACCTATCTCTGTTAGCTGTTGAAATTGTTTATCTGATAGTGCTGTATCATGGAAAACATATGCAAATTTGATTTCACCAGCTTCTTTTAATTTTTCTCTCAATTCTGGCAGATGTTGAATAGTTATATTATCTAAAATTTCGCTAGATAACATAATAGCTATTCTGCTCTTCCTACTACGTCTGAATAAATCTAGAAGAAAATTTTCTACCAATTCCTATGCTCTCCAACTTGAATTTGTATTACGAGAACTTAACATTTATGAAATTAGATAAGAAAAATTTATCATTCTTTTAATTATAACATAACTTCTCTAGAAAAAGTGCCACTTCTTTTAGGTTAAAATACTATTATTTACCAAAATTCCGTTTTCTTCCTAAATAATCACGAATTGCTCGATATAGGTCGATTTTTCTAAAAGATGGCCATAATACATCTGCAAAGTAAAGTTCAGAGTATATTGATTGCCACATCAGAAATCCTGAAAGTCTAACAGAACCAGAAGTACGAATAATCAGATCTGGATCTGGTAATCCATTTGTATACAAATGTTCTGTTACAAGGTCTTCATCAATTTGGTCAATAGTTAAATTACCCTCAACAACATTTTTTGTAATTTTTTTGATTGCATCTGTTAGTTCTGCTCTTCCGCCATAAGCCATACAAATATTTAAAATATGGTTGTTATATTGCTCTGTTTCTTCTTCAGTTTTGTTAATCTGTTGGTTTAGAGAGTTTGGAAGAAGTGTTCGATCGCCTGAATATCGAATTTGTACTCCTCGATTATGAACTTTTTTACTTTCTCGGATTCTTACAGTTTTTTCTTCAGCCATTTTCATAATTACCGAAATTTGGTCTGTATCTCTGCTAAAATTTTCAGTACTAAAAACCCATACACTGACAACTTTTACGTTTAGATCCCATAACCATTCTAATACTTCTTCCAATTTGTCTGCTCCAAGTTGGTATCCTTTTTGAAATGGTATTTTATAAGATTTAGAATATCTTCTATTACCATCCAATATAATTCCAATATGCTTTGGAAGATCAGAGTTGTTTTTTGGTATTTGGCGGTATAATGTTTTTTCATAAATAGAATATATAGGTCCTAATAAAAATCGTCCCAGTGACATAAGGATAATTTAATTCCTTATTACAAAGATAAAAACAATTGCAAATGAATCTTCGATTTATGATTTTAATTCTGATTTAGGATAGAATTTATTATACTAAAAGTTCAGAAATTTTCTTTGCAGCTTTTGACATTTCAAGAAACAGTAATCCCAATGGGGCTTCTCTGGCTGCTGAGACCGTTAATACCGCATTTGGTCCTGCGGCCATCGATACCACTACACCGTTAGTACCTTCAACCATGATCCTTTCCAATGATCCCTTGCTTAAATTTGATGCAATTCTGTCACCTAAATTTAGCATAGCTGCAGTCATTGCAGCAATTATCGTGTCTTCATATTGATCAGGGAGTTTTGAGGCAATCGGAAGTCCTTCAACAGAAACCACTGCGGCAGCTTCTACTTCTCTTACGTTGACATCAATTTCATCTAGTATCCCTGTCATATCTTTTGTTCTTTCATCAAATGTAAAATCGAAAATTTTAATCGCCTCTGTTTTTTCTTCGGGTACCTCTCAATGGAAGTATCTACTCTCTATATTTATTATTCGGATCATAATAAAAAAAACTTCTGTACTAGAAAGGGTTAAATACAATTAATATGAAAAAAAAAGTATATTCTACTAAAAATAATCCATTATATTTGATAACTTCAGAGTTTTTAATGCGCGCATATCAAAAAATACTGTCTGAATTCCAGTTTCTTTGGAGTGAAGCAAAAACAATATCCATATTTTTATTAGTAGAAGCACTAACAAGAGGGAATTCTCCCAATCCTTCCTCTAATAATATAATTTCTGCAATTTTTCTCGATAATTCCGAATTTAAAATGAAACTTTCCTCATTTAAATCATTATACAAGAAATCTATATTTTCAATCCACTCATTTATTCTAGTTGCTCTTTCATCGGATAATAAATCTGATTTAGAAATTAAATAGTTTATAGGTGTTTTTAAACGATAATTAATGGAGATACCAAATAATAAAACTGAGATAAAACTTGATGCAGTAAGACATAGAGTAGGATCAATAAGGAATAATCCAGCCATTTGATTCCCTCTAGATAATTCATTAATTATAACTGAACCACTACTTCGGAATGCAACAGTTTCAATTTGACCTGGAAGGTCAATTAGTACATATTCTGCACCAAATGTTCTCATTTCATCGATGATATCATCTATTGCCAGTGCAACGTGATCCATGGCTACGATTATACCTCCATTTGGCCCTAATTCATATTTTTCAACTAGTTCATTATAATCTACAAAATTTCTAACATCAATGTCTGGTGCATATGGTAGACGAACAACAGCAGGGTCAAGGTTTAGTGTAATTACATCTAATCCAACTAAATTCATCCAACTATAGAGTGATGCTGTGAGGTGTGATTTACCAGAACCAGCGGGTCCTAAAATGTAACCAATATTCATACCAAATAAACAGCTATATTCCGTGGTATATTTAAAATTCTATTGCGTTTTATTCAAAGGATGATCGCCATGTAAATATCAAGTAAATTAATATCAGTTTGATTCAAAGTTAGGCCATATCCCAAGGAGGATAAAACACCTCCTGTATTTAATTTTTGAATGATTTTATAAGAACCACCTAGGGGGATTAAGTGTTTTGCAGTATGGTTAGAGACAATGTACCCTGAGGAAGGAGAAGTACCATCTTTACCATCTGTGGCGATCCCTATAAAACATATATTATCTAGTTGTTTAATTTTTTCAGCAACTAATGTACAAATTGATGATACTCTTCCACCCTTACTGTTGTCATTTATTGTTTGATTTAGAACGACTACTGGTTCTCCTGCCCAAATCAGTGTTGAGTAATTATCTGCTTTAATAATTTCCTCCACAATTGCATCGCAAACAACTTCAATATTACCACCTAATGACATATTTATTATTCTAGAATTTATATTATTATTTTGTAAATGCTGATCTAATCTAGAAAGTAGTACTTTTCGAGATAATATTATTTCACAATGAGTATCACCAGATGTCGTAGTAAATTGTTTGATGTCATTTGTTGAATTAATGTTAATTTGTAATTTATTCTTTTCAACGTACCTATTTAACCATTGTACGGCTCTGTTTGAGTATATTATTCCTGGTACTGTTGGTCCTGATCCAATAACTTGAGGATTATCTGATATTACATCAGAGATACACCATGTATATATTTTATGCTTACTATATTTTGAACTAAATTTACCTGCCTTTACTCTATCGATTAATGCTCGAATAGTGTTCAATTCATGTATATCAAATCCTTGTTTCAAGGCTGAAGTTACTATTTCAATGTACTGCTTTGCAGTTATTCCATTTTCAGGAATTGCAAGTACAGCTGATGTTCCACCAGTAATTATTACTTGAAACACTGTGTTTTCATCTAGTTTGTCTAATTCCTTACATAATTTCTCTGTTATTTTAAATGTAGTTTCTGTTGGTATTGGATGAGGTAATTCATAGTAAAACCAATTACTCAATTTTTCTTTATTTAAATTTGAATAATATTTTGCTTGTAAAACATATATTTTTTGTGGTTTCTTCTGCATATAATTTTGAAGTGCATCAGCAAATACGGCTGCATTCTTACCAAAACTAAGAATTATTTGTTTTTCATGATTTAAATCCTCATTGGGTATATTCAAGACGGATCGATGTGGTTTAATTGAGTTAATCGATGTAACTAAACTACTTATGTGAAGCTCAATGAGATTTCTCATTTCCTTAGATAATTCTTCAGATAATTTGTATGAGACTGTAGTCATTGAATAATTTAATTTATACAATAAAGTATTTGAATTCAAAGAAGGTATCAAATAAAATCAACAAAATTATCAATTCATATTACTAGGATTCATACATGAATCATTTTATGTAATAATTCAAATATGATATCTGTTGCACTTAATGTACAAAAAAATATTATCTTATATTTTTATTCATAATTTAGCAAACAATAAAGAAGTTACTTATAATGAATTATGTAAAATATTTAGTACTACCTGTGTTGATCAACTTCTTCCACAATTAATAGAGAACAGTTTTATTAAACAAGAAGGTACGAGATTAATTCTTACACCTAAAGGTCGGGAGCAATTAATAGTTGTATTGACTGGTGGGGTTTACGATCTATTACATCGAGGTCACTTGACTACCCTTTCTGAATCAAAAAATTTAGGGGATGTTCTAATTGTGGTGATTGCTCGTGATACGACTGTGGAAAAAAACAAACGTAAGCCAATTCATAATGAAGTAGATCGAGTCTATTTAATAAATTCAATTAAATGTGTTGATCTGGCTATCTTAGGAGATCTTCAAGATCATATGAAGGTTGTTAAGAAAATTCAACCCAATATAATTACTCTTGGTTCTGATCAAACACATCGAATTAACCAATTAAAGAAACAATTAGAAGAAATTGATTTATCTATGATACAACTCATTAGATTGGAAGTTGATTATGAAGATATGGCAACTACCAAGGTAATAAATGAAATACTAAATAGAAATTCATCTTAATTAACTATGATATATTTCTTTTTCATTTTTTCTTAAAAACGCATTATATGATAAACATGTGCAGTCTCGACATATTATTTAAGATGATCAAGCACCTGGGTTTGGATAACATTTTAATGTGATTCATTCAATTTGTACCTTGAATTCCAGTAATGAATCATCAGATAACCCTAGACTGACTCTTAAATTTAAATGGGATACAATTTCAATAATATTGGTGTTATGGGTTGAAAGTAATGGCTTAACTATTATTCCTTTAATATATTGATTTTCATTTAAAGGTGCATTTTTTGATTTTATATATACCGGTAATGTAATTATTGCTCCAAGAGAAGTATCACCATCCTTCACATCATCAAATATTATTCCCGATGACCACAGATGATTCAATTTTTCTAAGTCATTATCTTCTAACTCAATATTTAGAGTACCTAAAAAAGGATATTTATCAAGTAAATCTGTAAAAATCTTGTTGTAAGGTTGCAAGCTAAGAAAATGTTTTCCTTTTCCCATACCAGATTTTATTTTTCCCTTTATTTGTTATCACCTTTAAGACGTTCATTGATAATAGCATGTGCAATGTCTGATTGTGTTTTATCCATGACCATTCTAAGTACATCAATTTTTCTTCTTAAATTAGGGATTAACGACTTTGAAAATTCTAAACCTGAAAGATTTTCATAAATTTCCTCAATCCATTGATAGAATCGTTTGGCATCATCAATCTTTCCTTCTATAATTAAAGATAGAATAATTCTACGTAATTCTCCTGGTACATCACATAAGCCTAATAACCAGATCCATTTCGGGATTCCTAAGAAATCAGCAGAAGTAATTGAATTTCCTTTAATTATATCATTCAAAATAATAAATTCAGTGTATTCTTCTAAGCCCTGTGAAACTATATTCCATGAAGTCACATGTGACAGGTATTGCATCTCCGTAATTACAGTTGGAACAATCGATGCCAATTTATCTAGATGGGGTTGTATTTCTTTATTCTTAATTAAGTTTGAAATTCCAGTACCACTAATGCGTCTAATTTTTCTATCCTCTTTAATTACAAACTCTTTCTTTTCATCAAAACTATTTAACTCCTCGACTATATCATCTATTAAAAAATTCAAATTCATATTATTCTATTATTTAGCAACTATTTTATGATTGAGAATCTTTTCTAGAATAATGATAGTTTATCTCAAACAATTACTTAACTCTATATACCTAACAAATTGAACCTATCGAAATTTAGTACCAAAAAATCATTACATTTGTTGCCTTTTATTTGAGATATTTTATAAATTCTCCTTGAACATAATCGCAAAGGTTATTTTCATTTATGAGTACCTAAATGTAATCACAAACAAGCTGTCCAACTTGGTATTGAGTGGTAGAAAAAAAAATTGGGTGTGTAGCTCAGCTAGGTAGAGCATCGGACTCTTATTGAAAGAATTTCAACTTTTAGAAGAAATCCGACTGTCGAGGGTTCAAATCCCTTCACGCTCATTTAATTATTGAGTATATTATTTAATTCAATAAAACTTCTTCTTTTATATTTGATTAAAATGGAAACTTCCAGTTAAGCTTTGATATAAATAATATTAGATACATCTTTTAGATTTAATTATAAAGTATGGAACAAAATGTTATTGTGTGTATATTTTGGTATCTCTACAAGTAGTTTGATTCTGTTCTGACTGATATTAAATTGAAATTATTGATTAAAAGTTAATGTGATAATTTGTTGAAGCATTAATATATACTAAATATTGATCTTTGAACATATCTAATAATTTTAAATATGAATCTATCTATATAATAAATCATTTAATAAATCTTTAATTGTGAATTTATGATCAACACCTATTTTTTGGTGATATTTTTATTAATAAAGAAATATTCTCTCA
>JAOUKW010000139.1 GCA_029882335.1 Candidatus Heimdallarchaeota archaeon
TGCAAAGAATAATGGAGAATAATTATATCGATTATTTACAAATATTCGAGAAAATTGCAGAAATTACAGGTAATTACGAAGCAATTGATAGTATTACTGCACTAATTAGAATTCATGTAAGAGAAAATCCTGTTGAAGTAACAGTCCAGCTTATAGGAGACGGTAAACAACCCCAACTCATGCAAACAACCGATCACAAGAAATTTTTTGATATTATCAACATTATTCAAGCCAAATGGCAAATCGCATTAATGTCATTACATAAACAATAAAATTAGTCTGAATAATTGAATTAATCTAATTTGAATCAAATTCTATTTCATCATCAATCCACTGATTCAATTCAGAACAAGAAGTAGGAGAAATTGGATTGCCAATTTCACACTCAACAAAATGTTCACACATAATACATGGTTGACTGGATAAATTAACCCATTGAGAGAGTGTATGGTCTGCAAATTTTATCTCCTGTTTATGATAATCAGAGTCATTATCTGTAGTGGGATTTAATTCATACATTATTAATTTATTTTCCAAGAGTAATTTCTTGATTTGATTATGTGTAACTGGTTGATCGCCATACTTATCCAATATATCAGATAATTTTAGATTTTTCTTATCTTTTATTAAATCGTAAATTTTTCCTTCAATTCCAGCTTCAAAGCTCATATTTGATAAATTTGGATTTCGAGAAGAATATGTATTTTCAACATTAAAAGTTTCTACAATATCCTTTTTCCCACTATTCGTATTATTAACAGGCATTAAATATTAATATCCCATTACATACTTATAAACTTTGTGCATATTCAACATTTGATAATTTAAATTATGTTAAATTTATGATATAAATGAATTCAAACTTGAGTATATTTTCTGATTCGTCGTGATTTTATATAATTCTATTTAAATAATTTACAAACTTTTTCATAAAATATAATTAATAAATTGTGTATTATTCTTATGTAAAACTGAAGTAATCAAATTTAATTATGATAAACTAGATTATCAACTCACAAAAAAGAAAGAATAATTCCAGGTTAATAAATCAATAGTAATTTATCAAATCAGGTAGTATTTATGAGTATTAATTAATAGAAAGACGGATATTGCATTTAGCTACGCCTATACGCAAAAATGGTTATTAGTTCACTTACCCATCATTTGATTTTAAATTATCCAAATTACCCAATCATATGGATTCGGATAAAATTCCAAACTCAGAATTAATAACTAGGCGTACTAACTTACAAAAACAAATTCAAGAAAATAATTTAGATGCAATACTTATTCCACTTGGTGTTTACTTTAACTACTATTTCGGAAAAAAAGCAGAACCTTCTGAACGAATTATCGCAGGTATAATACCACCAAAAGGAGAACCATTTATCATTTCACCTACATTTGAACAGTCTAATATTGAAATAAGTACAGGTATTACAGATATTGTATGCTGGGGTGAAACTGATTCTCCATACCAAATCATTGCAAATGAACTCTCTGAAAGACAGATTGGACAAAATATTGGAGTAGATCCGAAATTATGGATAAAAGAGGTTGAGTTTATTAAAAAATTCTCTAAAGTTGATCTTATTTCTGCTCATCAAATTTTAGAAGAACAGAGAATGGTTAAAACAGATTGGGAAATACAACAATTGAGAAAAGCAGCTGAATATTCATCAGAAGGGATTTTAGCCTCAGTTCCACAATTAAAAGCAGGTATTACAGAAATTGCATTTAAAGAAATTTTAACAAAGGAATTATCCAGTAGATCAGGCAATCCGTTGGCTTTTGCTTTGATCCAATTTGGAGAAAATTCAGCCATTCCACACGGATATCCGACTTCAAGAAAATTAAAAAATGATGAAGTAGTATTACTTGATGTAGGAACATCATACATGGGATATCAAGGAGATATTACAATAACTGTTCCTTTTGGAAAACCAAAGGATTTTGAAATGATCTATGAGATAGTTTTTGAGGCAAACAGAAAAGCATTCGATGCAGATAAAGAAGGAATGATCCCCGCTCAATTAGATGAACTTGCAAGATCTCATATCACTGAAAAAGGATATGGACAATACTTCACACATAGACTTGGACATGGTATTGGACTTGAGGTACATGAACACCCATATATTGTCGGAACAAATACACAGCCGCTTAAATCAGGAAATTGTCATACAATTGAACCCGGTATATATATACCAGGAAAATTTGGAATAAGAATTGAAGATGATGTCCTAGTAAAGGCAAATAATGCAGAACTCTTATATGCAACCCCGAGGCATAATTTTTAATTCAAATTTACTAAATGGTTTGAATTGATTTAAATATTTTAGCGACAATAATCATAAATAGTTGAAATTCACCAAACCAGAATATATGAGTAATAAATTTTTATATTTTTCAATTCTTATGGGATTTACTATCTCCCTGCTAATCATATATTACGGAAGCAATCTTGGAAGTGAGTTATCAAACTTAATTAAAATATATTTTGTAGGTATTATTATATTAAGTATCACATTATTCGTTTTCAATGGTCAATTATATCAAAAATTAGCAGAAAGAGATATTGATACTGGATTTGTATTCTGTCCCAATTGCTCTCAATTACAATCAATTGATCAAAAAGAATGTTTAGAATGCCTAGTAAACTATGATAGTTGTCAGGTATGTTTAATTCCATTCAGCAAGGGTTCTTCTGTCCTTATTGCACCTTGTTGTGGATTAGGATTCCATCCAGACCATTTTGAGGGAACATTACGTGAGATTGGAGTTTGCCCTTCCTGTCTTTCAAATGACGTTATTATGGAAGTAAATTGGTGATATACTTACAATTGGGCTATCATTTAAATAAATATTCAAATACATATGTAAATTAAATTGATTGTATTGTGAATCCAAATAAAAAAAATCTTGAATTTCAACAAAAAAGTGAAAAATTCAGGAATATAGATCAATGGAGAGATTATTTTCATCCAAATTGCGTAATTTCAACCAAATATCATACAGTTAGCGATGGAACAAAATTGTTTTCAATCCTAACACAACCACCCAATAAAATAGAAAATATCAGACCGATTATTATTATACCTGGTTGGTTTTCACTTATATCAGGTTGGTTGGATGTAGTAAATACAATATCTGAATTTACAACTATTGCGTATTTTGAAAGTCGTGAAAAGAATACCAGTATTCTTGCCTCCAATAAAGTAGATATGAGCGTAAACAGAATGGTATTGGATCTCTGTGAAGTAAGAGATGACTTAGGTGTGGAATTTAAGGATGCCATTGTATTAGGTTCTTCAATGGGAGGTACAACTATCTTCAAATACCTAGTTGATCAGAATATTTCTGCAAATTTATTTGTTCTAATAGGTCCAAATCCATCTTTTGATGCTCCAAAAATTATTACACCGATTTTACTAAAAATGCCCTTATTTATCTATAAAGTAACTAAGGCTTATGTAAAATGGCATGTGTTGAGATTTAAAATCGATCGCAAAAAAGAACCAGAGCAGGCTCAAAAGTATATAGATGTACTTGAAGGAGCTGAAAATTGGAAAATCAGACAAAGTGCAAGAAAATGTCTTAAATTTAACGTATGGAGAGACTTACATTTAATTAATGCCAATATTTTATTAGTTGGAGCATCACTGGATAAGATGCATGCAGCAGAAAGAACTCTCAAATTGAAAAAACTAATTAAAAATGCATCATACATAGATTTTGAATCAAATAAAAAATCACATTCAGAGGAATTTGGTAAATTTATGGTAGAAATAGCACATCAAGATTGGGATTCAATCAAAGAGAGTTATAAAATAATTGAATAAAACTTTACTTTTCAAATACTAGTTGCATCCTAGGTGTTGAGTCATCAGGTTCTATATCAAGGTTAAAATTTTTTCCGCGTCCAATTAATGTGAATCCATAATTTATGGCTATTTCAATGATTTCATCCTTCGTGTATAGATTCCACTGAAATTCATCACTTTCAAATCCAATTCCATATTCAATATTTACATATAATCTATTTTCTTTAATAAATTTGGTTTCAGTAATTTTTTGACCCTGTCTTTCAAAATTATTGACTCCTTGATGCTTTACAAAAAATGATTTATTATAAATATCTATAATCAACCTACCACCTTTGTGTAAAACGCTATAAATTTGACGAATAATATCATTATTAGTTTTCTCATCAAAATAGCCAAAAGATTGCCACATTATAATTACCGCATCAAATTGTTGATTTAAATCCTCAATATGTTTCATGTCCAATTCCAAAAACTTGACATTTGGAGCAATTCTTTTGGCATCTTTTATAATATCGGCATTTATATCAATTCCCGTAACATCATAACCTAAAGCATCCAGGGATTTTGAGTGTCTTCCGGAAGCACATGCGACATCTAATATTGTCTTGAATTTAGAGATGGGGATTTGACGAGTTATAAATTCAATTTCTTTTTTTAGTTTCTCTTTATCCTCCACTAAAAATAACTCATACCACGAATTTGAATAGGTATTTACCATATTAACCATTTCAACAGGGGTTTCCTTAATATAAGTATTTATTTCTCATTTATTATACTATCTTTATTGGATAAATTATTTGAACCAATCATATACCATAATATTATCAACAGAATTAGAATTTCAATTTGAATGTTTGCTCTACAAAGGATATTTTTATCAATTAATGTTTACTTATATATAAGAGGAAGTAGTCAAGTTTTGATTCCGAATGAAATACAAACAAAATTAGAGTCATATTATACATTAAAATTTCCAGAATATGACCTAATTCAAGTGAAAAATATTCAAAAATTACTTGGTGGTTGGGAATCAATTTTATTCAAGTATACCTTAATTTATAGCCTCAATAACTCAGAATTTCAAATAGATCAAGTAATACGCCTTTATCCCACGTCTGATGGAGGTGAAAGAGCAAAATATGAATATGATGTACTTGGAAATTTAAATTATTCAGTAGTACCAATCCCTGAGATTTATATTTATGAATTAGATAGTAAATACTTAGGTTACCCATTCATAACAATGGAATATATACATGGACAACCATTTTCAAAGATATTTATAGAGGCTAATGAACAAGACAGATCAAGATTGATTTTAAAATTTACCAAAATACTTGTAGATTTACACATTACTGATTGGTCAACATTGGTAAAAGACCCAAATAATGTTATTTACAAAAATCCATATTATTTCCTAGTTAATGAATTAAATACTTATCGAGCATTGATAGAACAACATGATAAACTTGAATTCTATCCTATTCTAGAATGGTTATGGAAAAATCTAGACACTATTAAGGATCATAGACTATGCATCTCACATCTAGACTTTCACTTTGGAAATATAATAGTTAGTGATAATGAAGAATTGACAGTTATTGATTGGCAGGGATCTAGGATGACGGATTTTAGATTTGATCTTGCTTGGACATTATTAATCCATGAAACATATTTCAATAAATACATAAGAGATCAAATTTTCAATACTTACAAAAGTATTTCCCCAATAGAAATAAACAATATCAAATACTTCGAAGTATTATCCATCTTAAAAAAACTACTGGATTTATCTCTTACTTTTAGCTTTGGATCTGAATTATCTCGAATTTTTCCTTCATCAGTCGAAGAAGTTAAAAGAAATATGCAACCAATTAGAGAATCATTGGCTTTACTCTATGGACATACTAGAATTAAAATACCTGAAATTCAAAAATTATTATAAACAAAATTATAAAATACCTTTTATTCCAAGATAGGTATAAAGAATTATGACAAACAAACTAATTAATGAATCATCACCTTATCTGCAACAACATAAAACAAATCCTGTGAATTGGTGGCCATATGGAGAAGAAGCATTCAAGGAAGCAGAAGAACAGAATAAACCAATTTTCCTATCAATAGGATATTCCACTTGCCATTGGTGTCATGTTATGGCTAGAGAGTCATTTATGAATGTTGATACTGCCGATTTCATGAACCAACATTTTATCAATGTTAAAATGGATAGGGAAGAATATCCGGGAATAGATAGAATCTATCAAGAAGCATTTCAAATAATGCATCAACGTGGTGGTGGGTGGCCATTGAGTTGTTATCTATTTCCAAATGGAAAACCTTTCTATATTGGTACCTATTTTCCAGACAAACCAAGACATGGAATGCCTTCATTTATGCAAGTAAATGTACAGCTTATTGATTATTGGAAAAATAAAAAAGAACCATTATTAAAACAAACAGAGAATATGGATAAAATTATTACCTCCATGTATAATGATTTTGTACCTATTACTTCTATATCAGAAGAGTTATATTATCGAGAATTGATCCATTTACAAAGTAATTTTGATGCAACCAATGGAGGTATTGGAAAGGCACCCAAATTCCCAAGAATATCAACTTTAAGATTTATTCTACAAGAAGCAGCCTATAAAAATTTTCCTAAATTAATGGATTTCATATTATTTTCACTCCATAAAATGGGAAAAGGTGGTATATATGATCAAATAGGAGGTGGATTTGCCAGATATAGTGTAGATTCCGCATGGATTATCCCACATTTTGAAAAAATGTTATATGATAATGCAGGTTTGATTACAATAGGGGCAGAATTATATGCTTTGACAAAAGATGATTTCGTTAAATTCCTAGTTATGGATACAATTACATGGATAGCACGTGAGATGAGATCGCCGAATAAAATGTTTTTTAGTGCAGTCAATGCAGATTCAGAAGGTGTTGAAGGAAAATTCTATATTTGGACAAAGGAGGAGATAAAATCAATTTTACTAGAAGACTTTGCCATTGCCGAGAAAAGATATGGAATAACGGATGAAGGTAATTTTCAAGACCCACATAATCCCGATCTTAAAGGTCTGAATGTACTTCACATAAGTAACACCATAGATGATATCGCAAATCAATTAAAAATAAATTCAGAAAGAGTCATTGAGACTTTAAATTCTATTCGATTGAAAATATTTAATGTCCGAGAAAGTAGAATTAGACCTTCCACAGACGAAAAAATAATCACTGCATGGAATTCACAAATGATTAAAGCACTATTTATCTCAGCAGATTTACTTTCATTCAAAGAAGCTGAAACTATTGCAATTTCATGTCTTAATCAATTAACAAACAGAGTTATCCGAGATAATTATGTTCTACGTACTATTATCGATACTTCTGAAAGACAAACAAAAATTATTGAGGGGGTATTGGATGATTATAGCTTTTTAATATCTAGCTTATTAACTGCTTTCGAATCTACTGATTCATGGGAATACATCAGGATTGCTGACAATTTAGTAAAAATGGTTGATTCCAAATTTTATAATGTAGACAATAAACTGTATCAATTAAATCCAATTGAAAGCAACCTATTAAATTCAGACATTGTACAATTTACAGATGATTCTATGGCTTCAGGAATAGGTGTGATGATTGAGAATTTATTTAAACTAGGTAAATATATTGAAAATGAGGATTATGTAAAGAGAGGAGAGGAAATATCATTGATATTAATGGGGAAAAATTATAGTGGATCAATGAATCAAGTCTTTCTATCCACAACTAATTATTTGAGATATCCTGTTGAATTAGTTATGATTGGAGATCAAGAGTGGATGAGTGTATATAAATCAATTTATCTACCGAATCGTCTGATTTATAGATGGAATGAGAATAATAAAAATGATGGACGTCCTCAATGGAAAATTCTGGAAAATAGGGTAAATGTATCTAAACCCACAGTTTTCCTTTGTAAAGGAATGACATGTTCATTACCTATTGAGAGTGAATCACAATTTATACAGGAGTTACAAACTATCTTTTCTTAAGTTCCCCATTCTATAGCCATAGTAGCAATAGAAAATCCAAGTCCAGTACCTGACACCAGTATTTTAGATCCTGGTTTAATTAATCCCTGTTCAATACCAAATTCAATTTGATATGGAATATCATTCATCCCCATATGTGGAACCTTGGTTAAACATTCCAACCCAGTTCTTTCAAGAGGGAATTGCATCGCCTCAAGAACTGTTTTAGTTGCCTGATATGTGGAACAACTAATTGCAATAAAATCTATATCCTTTGGCATGATTTTCATACTCACACAACCCTTTCTCATATGACCACCAAAAGATTTAATCATAAATTTTGTTAAATCCACACCTTTTTGAAGATTAGCCAATGAATATTTTGCTTCATCATCAAATACGAACATATCTCTAAATTCAGCATTGGAGGTTATTTCAGTAAAACGAACCATATTACCTTTTGATCGTTTTGAGTAGACTAATGCACCAATTGAATCCGCGAATAATGAATTTCCATCAGAATAATTATGTGTATATTGGGTAATAAATTGCACATTTCCCACCGCTACGTTATTCACCTCGGCAGTAGAGAAATGAAGTCCAGCCAATTGAGCAGAAAGTACTACAGATGCACATCCGAGCGAAAAATCAAACATAAACCCCTCTGTATCCGGAAATGCCCCCATAGTAACATCACTTGCACCAGATATATGCTTTTTATATCCATTATGAACACCCATAAATCCCTGTATATCAGTGTGATCGATTTCTGCCATTTTCACAGCATTTCTTACATGATGCTGTAAACGATCTTGCCAAATTGATTCATCTTCATATACATAGATTGCATCAACTGGATTTCGTATTAATATCCTCTTTGGAATATCTAGGTCTGCAACTGCTAGTTTCTTATCTCCTTTCTCATAACTCCAACCAGTTAGTGCTAAATTTTGAAAAATCATGATGTATAAGAAATTTATAAATAAATTCCTTAATAATAATTACCTTAGTATTACTTGAAAGTTAAGTTCGTTCCGATATTTTTTTTCAGAAAAACGATTTCTGCAGGATTTTATTATTGTCTAAGCAAATGAAGGTAACTTTAAATATAATGGTTGTGTTTGTGTGTTTGTGATGAATAGTGATTCATCAGGAGTAATTAAATGTCGATTCGTCAAAAAAGAGTAGCTGATGATTATAAAATACTAAGAAATCTTCATAAAGATGGTGTTATAGACCAAGTAAAAGGATTCGGAGGGAGCAAATCTGCAGATCATTTAGCAATTTCATTTAAAGGTCCTAAAGGTACACCATATCACAAAGGGATCTATAAATTAGAGGTTAAATATGGTCCAAATTACCCATACAAACCACCTTATGTACGTTTGCACACACCTATTTGGCATCCTAATTATTGGCCCAATCCTAAAGAATATCCAGGAAAAAGAAATATTTGTCTTGCTCTAGTGGATAATGAACTAGTTGGTAAACCAAATGGATGGTCCCCCGCAAAAAATATTGCAACAGTGATACAATCAATTATTGCAATGATGCATGTTGAAGGTGCATTTTTCAATCCAACAGATGTTTTTAATAAAAAAGCAGCAGTTCAATTTATGAGGAATAAAAAGGAATTTATAAATAAAGCCCAAGCAATAAATAAGAAATATGCAAAAGAGGGTTGGTAATGACTGAAAAAAATCAAAATATTCCAGATATTTACATAAAATTACTTGAGCGTGTTGAGAAAATAGAAAAATCGCTTGGTAAGGATATTGAATTTGAAGGAAATACAGAAATTCATTCCAAAGATGATAA
>JAOUKW010000533.1 GCA_029882335.1 Candidatus Heimdallarchaeota archaeon
AACCTGAATTAGTATTCCAAGCACTGGCTGGTTTCAAAACAAATCCTGGCATAGTGGCAACTCCATTTCCTATGGACAATAAATTTCCTCGACCATTATATGATGCTGCTGCAGCACCGATACCTATATTTCCAGAATTAACTAATAAATTACCACTTGTATCTAGCATTATTCTATCTACACCTGCAGTTTGATCTCTGATTTTCAATTTATCTGAGTCCTGACCATGATTATACAGAATGTATTCTCGTGCATCATTTTTTAGAGATAGAATTGCTGAAGAATTTACTGCTTGGTTTTCTATCTTCAGTGGTGGATTATTAGTATCAGAGAACTTAAGATGTAATTTAGTATTTGCCTCAGGAGTGTCTCCGATGCCGATATTACCTGCAACTAATGATAGGTGCTTTGTCAATGTTCCTGCAACCCTAGTATAAAAGTCAATTTGACCGTCTTCACTACCAGAAGTATTGTCAACTATTTTATCTTGAATAATGGAATAGTTGACCATATTTGAAAGTGAATTTAGATGATCGAATTTGATTCCTAGGCCTGAATTCAATGCAGAATTATTCCGTGAGAGTGTTAAAGGAATGTAATTGTCAGAATTAACCTTGAGGTCGCCAGATATATCTACGTTACCAGAAGTATCAACAGTTAATAATTCAGTGGTTCCACCTTGTCGAAGTATGTATTTATCATCAGTTGCATTCATACCTGCAAACCAAGTTTCACTACCTTGACGATCAAGTCGTATACCAACATTCTGTTTTACTACATTATCTTGATTCAATCTTAATGCAAGAGGTGATGCAGATCTCTCATGGATGTCGAGCTTTTGGGTAGGTGTACCATCAATACCAATTTTACCAGATGTATTAATTATTAATGGAATATTGGACCCGGTAATGTCTGTTATTTTGAAGGTATCATCATCACTCCCATCAATCATTAATTTCCATTCTCTTGCATCATTTTTTAGATGAAGTCCAGAATCGCCATTTAATGCGGAAGTCTCAACTTTTAAAGCTATATCACCTACTGATTTAAATGCATGTAATATTTCCTCAGGTGTTGATATTCCTATTCCTATATCTCCTAGATCATAATGGATGTCATTCGTTAGTTCTTTTATCCATATACCATCTCCTGGGATTGCCTGCCATGAAGGTTGAGTTCCTGCTCCATTTGAAGTTAGCACAAAACCTGATGTTGTGGCATTTAATACTGATACAGTACTGGAACCCGTGGCAACTAAAATATCACCCTGAGTAAAACTACTTGGAATTGTAATTGTCATAAATCTTTCACCTATTCTTCCTTATGCTTGTGATTTCTCAACAAGACATCGATTTCCGAAACATATTTTTCCAATCTACCCAGCCTTGATTCAAGAGCTTGGAATTGGAAAGACATGCTATTCATTGAATTAACTATCATCTCGAGAGCTGATAGTGAACTCTTTTCATCCAACTCTGATTGTGCTTGTGCACCGTCAAAGTCTTTGCTTACCATTTCAGTCATAGCACTATTATATTCCAACCATGATTTAAGTGAAACTACGACATGGAGTTTATTACAAATGAAGAATTGAATTTCAGGTGTTTATATAGTGAAATTTTTGGGGTGATTATTCTTGCCTGAAAATCTAAATATTGGTGAGTAAATTAAAATCAAAAAATAGGTCCCTGAACAAGACAATAAAATGTTTCTAGCTTTCTTTGATTGATTTGAGAGTATCTTGAATTAATATAGTGCATTTATAATTTAATATTATTACAGGAAAGGTTTAATTAAATGATATAGAATTATGAGTAATAATTATTAATAATAAAATATATAAAATATTCAGCAAAATGTTGTTTAAGTCAGTTCTCGACATTACATTCGGTGTTTAAATTTTTGGCTTTATGTTGCTGTAAATTTATTTTTTCCAATTTGTCTGAATACTTTCGGTCGCCATAGAATGTTTCACTGACACTTGAGTATATAAACTAGTTACACTTTTAATAATCTGTCTTGATGTTAAATACCATGAAGGATAATTAAAGATATGATAAATTCCAGTGGACTTCATCAATGTTCAAATGAGAAATGTATCAATAAGGTCTACATTCAGCTTTATGTACAATTATTGTTAAAAATGGGATTTACAGCATCTGATTTAGAGAAATATATACAAAAAAATTCAGCAATAATTAATAATTATCTGAAGACTTCATAGCATTTAATTGATCTAATCTTCTTCTAATTGCTTCCTTAACAAATTCAGCAATAGAAGAATAGCCTTCCTCATCAAGGTAAGGTTCAATCTTATTAATTAAATTGGTAGGTAATGATATTGTTGTATAATTCTTTTCTTTTTTCAATTATATAGTGTATATAATTTTGATTATATAATATGTTGTTTCAAACATGGAT
>JAOUKW010000140.1 GCA_029882335.1 Candidatus Heimdallarchaeota archaeon
AGGTACCCTCAAGTACCGTTACTTCATCAGCGGGAACTGAATGAAATATAGGGTAAATGTTATCAATTACAGTTATTATTACAGTATCATTTGTGAAGTTATTTGATTTATCACTCACAATTATTGTAAAGTTATATTCACCAAATATCAAACCATCAATACTTATAGATAAATTGTCATTAGTCCAAAATCCATCATTATAATAATCTCCATTTAGCAGCACAGTAAAATTATTTGGATATAAATCATAAAATTCCCAAGTAATAAAATTGTCAGTAGTATCTTCAAAATAACTAGTATCTAAGGGATTGACTACTATATCAGGGTTAGTTTCATCAATTACAGTTACTATGAGAAAATATGAAATTGAGTTTTCAGATCCATCAAATAAGTGAATAGTAAAAACATACCAACCCTTTGCTAAATTATCAATATTATGAGTGAAAACTACATTTGACACCCAATTATTTTGAGCAACAAGTGATCCGTTTCTATAAAGTTCATATCTACCTTCATATTTATCAAATGCACTCCAAGATAGTAAATGACCCTCCGTTCCTTCTGTGTAAGTAATTGAAGTAGCCTGAGTAATAAAATTTGGATTAATAGAATCTATGACAGTTAACCATATCGTATGGATCTTCATATTCCCAGTTGTATCAAAAAGAATGATTGTATAATTATAAATACCTTTATTTCTTATCCCTATAGGATACGTTAGATCCACATTATTTGGCCAAGATGGATTAGTTAAAATTAATTCACCATTTCGATATATTTGATAGTATGCTCCATTCAAATCAAATCCCTGAAATACCAAATTTTCATTTTCTTGCAACTCTGTTATAGTAAAATTAGAAGGAGAAACGAGAAAAACAGGAATAATTGTGTCCTGAACAGTAATCCAAACCGTAATAACTCTAAAATTGTTTGAAGTATCGAATAGAACTATTGTATAGTTATAGACCCCTATTGCTAAATTATCTACATTTAAAGAATGATTAAAATTGTTAGTCCATGTATATTGACCCAAATAATCACCATTTTTATACAATCTGTAAAAATCAGCATTTGCATCACTACCATTCCATTGAATAATATTGGAGGTAGAACCCGATTCATAGACATGATCAGATGTTTGATAATTAATATTGGGTAGGGTTGTGTCATAAACCCATACGATAAACCAATGTGTCCTTACATTCATTGAATCATCGTATATAAACAAGGTAAAATTGTAATAACCAATGGAAAATCCAGAAATTGTTATGGTAACATTTTGATTTTGATTCCATGATCCACTTGTATATGTTGTTAAAATCTCACCTGTCACATTATATTTTAATACATATGTATTATTATAATTATCAAATGCTTGAAAGATAATATCTGTTGATGTAAACTCTTCATAAGATGTATTAGTAGGAGAAATTATTAATGTTGGTGGAGTTATCTCCCTAATAATAACCACTACAGTGTCTGATACAAAATTACCAGATGTGTCATTTAGGGTAATAACATATATATGGGTGCCTAGAGATAATCCCGTCAAATTAACTTGTAAAGACGATAAACCAACATATGACATAGATACATTATTTATACCATTTCTGGATACGATTAACCAATCTGGGTGATTTTCCTCAAAAGCCCATGAAAAACTTGTAGTACCAAGTTGTCCTTCTGTATTTACTATATCATTTGGAGTACCATATGGGAAAGTAGGGTTGGTTATATCAATAATGTTAACAAAAACGGTATCATTAGACCAATTCCCACTAGTATCATTAACATAAATTGTAAAATTGAATAAGCCAAGACTTAATCCTGCGTTTGTAGTATAAGAAATATTGAGGTTATTTGACCAACTTCCACTTTGCACAAGAGTAATATTATCTCTATAAATTTCATAAAAACTTGAATGAAGATCTATAAATTGCCAAGTTAGAATTGTAGTTAATCCTTCACTTAAATTGATAAAACTAGTTGGAGATATGGTGTTAATAGGACCATCTACATCATATACAATCACATTATGTAACATGGATGCTTTATTACCAGATGTATCATAAAAAGTGATGTTATATACATGTAAACCTGCCATCAATCCATCGATATTTAGTGATAATAAACTACCAGAAGTCCAAGTAGTAGAAGGTACTATGATTGACCCATTCCTTCGGATGATATAGTAATCACTATGAAGATCAGTGGCCGACCAATTAAGATAATATCCTGTTGTATTCTCGTTATAATTATTTAATGTTGGAGTAGTTATGATTATAGGATTAGTTATATCCTGTGATGTAACGAGAATTGAATGAGTTATAAAGTTATTCAGAGTATCATTTACGAAAATTGAAAAATTATAAACACCAATAGAAAGATCACTCACATGAAAGGTCATCCTAGATGAATTAGACCAAGTGGTAGAATTTCTGATTACACCATCCTCATATATAATAAACGTATCAGGTGCTCGATCAGTTGCATTCCATATTAAAGTAAATCCACCAGATCCCTCATCATAGGTAAATGATACAGGTTGTTCACTAAATACTGGTACATCAGAAACAGTCACCCAAACTATATCTGTTACAATATTTGAACTAGTATCATTAATGTAAAGTGTAAAATTATAGGTACCGTAGAATAATCCATCTATATTTCTTGTAATAGGAACTGCATTACTCCAAGTCCCTGACTGTACAATCACATCATCCTGATATATCTTATATTTATCAGCATCTGTATCAGATATTGTCCAACTTAGTTGGTTTCCTGTATCTCCATATATGTAAAAAATATCAGTAGGAGCATCATTAATAATTGGAAAGTTGGAAACTGTTACATTAACCATATCTATTTCAAAATTACCTGAATCATCATACACAATAATTGTATAATTATGTGTAGCAACACCTAATCCATCCACATTGATAGAAATTGTACCTGTTGAAGTCCATGTATTTGAATAAATAATATCACCATTTCTCTTAATGACATAAAAATCAGGATGAAGATCAGTTGCAATCCAAGTGATTGTATTTCCAGTGCTTGAAGATGCATAGTAAAAATCAGCAGGTATTGATGTAAAAATAGGTTTAATATTATCAATGACATTAACAATAACAATATCAACAGCGTAATTATTATTCACATCATAAATCCAAATTTTGTATTCATAATAACCTCTCTGTAGATTATCTACGTTTATTTGAAATACAGTGTTATTGATCCAGCCACCAGATATTAATAATGAATTATTACGATAAATTGCATAATTCCTTGGGTGATTATCACTACCTTTCCAGCTCAGTGAATTTAATGTTGAACCTTCAATATATACTAAATCAGAAGGAATTTCTAAAAATATAGGTGCAGAGGTATCTGTTACCGTTACCCATTTAGTATCATTTACTTTATTACCAGAAGTATCTAAAAGTTCAATAAAATACTCATACACACCTAATGTCAATCCATTCACGTTAACAGTTATTATACTTCCATTCACCCAACCTCCAGTCAAAATTGTACTTCCATTTCTCTTAACTAGGTATAACGATGGATAATGATCGTAAACACTCCAAGTTAATTCATAGTTTGTAATAGTACCTTCCTCATATACTATATTTGATGGAGTGGTTATTATAGGACTAAATGGGTCAGATACAGTGACAAGTACTGTATCACTATTCGATCTACCTACTTTATCATAAGTGATAATTTGATACAAATACGTACTAGGGGCTAATGAATCTACATTGATAGTAATATTTTTATTACTCTGCCAATAACTACTTGCGATTTGAGTTCCATTCCGTGTAATAATATAATTATCAGGATTGTTATCAGTAAAAGACCAGGTAATTTTGTTATTTGAAGTACCAACATTGTAATTTATATCTTCAGGAGTAAATATTTTTACTGGATTTATATCATCGTTTACAGTTATATTTACAGTATCAGTTACAAAATTACCTTCTAAATCATAGAAAATTATTTGATAAATATAATATCCTGCAACTAGATTATTTAAGTTATATGTGATTGAATTTCCACTAGACCATGTTCCCAATTGAATAATGCTTGAATTCCGTAAAATTCGATAATTTCCGGGGTACTCGTCCGTTGCAGTCCATTGAATTACGTTTCCTGTATTGGATTCATTTATAATTTGATCAGAAGGATTTGAGCTCATTTGTGGGTTAGTATCATCATGAACAGTTACAATTACACTATCATGTAATTCGTACCATAGAGAATCCCAAAAAACAATTTCATATGCATAACGACCTACTGGTAAGTTATCTAAATTTGTACTAACAGATGACCCAGGATTCCACGTCCCACGTAGTACAAGATTTGTTCCATCTCTCCATAAATCATAACCATTGGATGGTTCATTATTTGTATCAGCATTCCAAACTAATGTATTACCAGTACTAGAATCATTTATATCAACGACACTATTTGGTCTTGAAATCCAAGTAAATTGATTTAAAGAAATAGAGCTTGATGTGGTATTTTTATCCAAGTCGTAATTATCATCTTTGGGCAATGATGTAGATTTATTTGAAAAATTTGTTTCAATAGGAGAAGTATTCTTTGATGATATATCTTCAGAACTTGGTCTAGAAACAGTAATAACCTTATCATCAGAATATATTATTTGATCAACCTCTGAATTTGAAATAGTAATATCTGGGGAGATGATTAAGGTATCAGGGTTAGATAATGTATTATTTGTATTAAGTACACCGACAAATCCTTGAAGTAATAAATTTAATATTAAGAAGTTGAGAAGTATGATCTTATTTAGATATAACATTCGGTATTTTCGGTTAATAAAATATAATCTAGAAAAGATAAAACTAACGCTCTCAACCATTTTCGTTACGTCTACGAGTGACTTATCATTTATAAAACTAATTATGATTTGTAATATATTTTATACTTAAACAAAGAATACCTGCAAAAATATAGTTGAATTTTATAAATGCCAAAATTATAACCATTATCAAGTAGTAAGCAATATTGTAGGAGAGAATGTTTTTATTGATTAAATTATTAAGTGTGTAATAGTAGTTTTATGAATGGAAAATTAGTATGTCCGGAATGTCGAAAATTATCTCTGCTTTCATTTCCAGAAAATAATTCAAATTATGAATTAAAAATATTTCCCTCTACGGATAATCAGGACATATTAAGTAGTGGTATTGGTACAATGATTCATGAATATCATAATGGACATACACTAATTATAGAAATACCTAGGAATCAAATATCGGATGATTATTTCATAAATGATCAAATTCCACCAAATTTACAATTATATATAGAATCTTTATCCAAGAAAATATTGAAATTTATTGATGAGGATATTGAAAGACGAATATTCATAATTTCAGAAGATAAGGGATGGGATAGGTTCATTAAATTGCTTTATTCGTATGTGTTAATTAATGATGTAGCCAATCAAATGATCTCAACTCTTAAAATTACTTCAGAAGAATTCAGGATTGCATTTCATAATTTATCAGTAGAAAAAATATCTGAATATCGGGAAAATATTTTGATTGACTCCAATGTCTTAGTTGTTGATGGAAAATGCATAACAGTCAACAAGGAATTAGTTTCAAATTTACAAAAAAGCAGTACTTTAGTAATTCTAGTTGATTCTAGTAATAGTGATATTGTGAAGGATTTGCCAATAAAACAAATTAACCCTATTCTAAAAGAGAAAGATATGAATTTTTTAATTGTAGAGGCAAACTCATTGGAAAGAATAGCAATATTATTGCTTCAGATATTGGATGTATAGCATTTAATCATTTACTAATTTTAGTGGCTTTGAAAAACACAAATTTGTTATAATCCTCGAAACCTAAATTGCGATAAAGATTAATTGCAATGGTGTTATTTTCATTTACAAATAAGGTCGGTATTCGTCTGGATCTATGTATTCCAAGTACAACAGAGATTGTTATAGCCTTACCTATTTTTTTCCCCCGGTATTCAGGTTTTACATATAGATTCCCAATTTGTACTGTAAATGGAGTTTCAAAATGAGTTCCAACTGCTGCTACAAATTCATTGTCATCAGTTTCTGCAACTACAAATAGTTCTGAATCTAATTGAACAGGATTCCAAAAACCTTCATATTTGTCTTCTTTTACTAATTCAGAGTAAAATTGATCTATCTTTTTTAGATCTTCTTTTGTTATTGCCCTTATTTTTGGTAAAGTATTTACATCTAAATCTTCAATTTCATTATTTGTAAATTTCATCGCAATATCAGTAAATAGATGTTCCCAAGAATATTCAGACCAATCTTGCCATGGATAACTATTATTGGATTCTATTGGGAATGGAACATAAAATTCTTCAATATTCAAGTTCTTTACTTCTTCTTTAATGATTGACCAATAATTTATCATTAATGGGGGAAACATAATTATTGGATATCTAAAGCCATGAAAAATAGTCCACCCACCAACTATTTTATCATTTTCTATGATTTTATATACATCTGAAAGTTTATTCATTGGTGCATGGATATCTCCTAAGATGAGACAATTATCATCGATATGTTCTAAAAGTATGGCAATAATTTCTGCTTCGTCTTGATTACTGGATACAAGTTCTGTAATTATCATAAGCACATGAATTCTTTTTGTTTATTCAATATAGCTATAACACACGGTATTAAAATATATAATGTATCGTTATTATGATTTCAATAAAATTTCTTGTAATTTTAATGGTAAACCTGGGATATCACTTAAAAAATTACGTATATGGATTAAAAAGGATTCCATATCATGATTTGTCGTTTCACAAATTGTTATTTTTGGATCAGTTAACCATCTTTCAACTGATTCTTTTCCTACATATATTCCTTTAGATTCTAGATCTTTTTTATTAACAAATACCATCACAGGGATTTTTTTGTTTTGTCTTATTTGTTCTTCTTTTACCATTTCAAGGTATTGGGCAATACGCTCTACAGATTGGATATTAGATCCATCTGAAAAAATAAACGCTCCATCTATCCCTTTCATAGACATCTCAGGTATGAAGCTAAATCTTTCTTGACCAGCAGTATCTATAATTAATACTGGAAATACACAATCAATATCATCTTCATCAAATGGAATTTCATTCTTTTTTAAGGGATAATAATTGAAATTATTGGTTTTTGTTAGAGTAAAAATAACAGGTTTAACATTAAAACTAATTGTAGTAGTGGAATTATCAAACATTCCTTCTTCTACTGGAGAAAATGTATTATCTGTATCCACTTCTAACTTAATTCTTCTAGGTACTTCTGCATCTGCAAAATTATCCTTAGAAAGCCCGATTAAATTTTTTAGAAAGGTAGTTTTACCAGAACCTGTTGTTCCAAGAAGAATTACCTTCTTCATTTTGGATTGACTCATTTAATAAGTTCTCAAATATCTAAACGTATATATACCTTTACTATTTTATTCTATTATTTACTTAAAATGAAATAATTTTTTTAGAAATCTACAAACGAAAAATTGATTTGCTTCAAATCAGATTAGATCATGACTCTTGCAATAATTTTTATCAATATATTATTGATTTATGAATATATTGAATATTCAACCTATATGAATAATTAATAAATTAAAGTGAATAAAAATATGGGCAGACTGGGATTTTCGTCTCAGGAATAATCCATCAATTTCGAACCCAGGATATGGGCTTTATTCTTTACAAATTTAATGTAAAAACCGAAGGCCCAGGTGATTCCGCTTCACTATCTGCCCAGTACAAAAGGCAGAATTACCAATTTAATCTATGAATTAGTAATTTTTAATGATATCGATATATTGTTTTAATTATAGATGATATATCTTGACTTTTTTACATTAAACTAACATTATAGGATAGTATCTGAATTTTTATTCGATCTAGACCTATTCATCAGGTTGATCTATTTTGATTTTACCGCACAATTAATTTTTATAGTTGGAGAATAACAATAAATTTGCATACAAGAAAACAAAAATAAATTAATTAACCAAAAATTTAAGAAAAAAGTTTATCTAGAAAATTGATACGCATAAAGTTTATATATGCTGAAAATATATTTAACAAAAGTAGTGATATAAATGAATAAAAGAAAAAGATTAGCATTAAATTCTTTAATACTGCTAACTATATTATCAACAGCCATAATCGTAGGTGCAGGAAGAATACCACCCCAGGCATGCGACACCTTAGCAGAAAATTTACCTCCAATTAGAGACCTCATATATCGTTTCTTCAATAGAAGAGACGGATTATGTGCACCATAATTATTAAATATTATTTTACTTCGTAAAATCTAACTAATTTTAATGTAAACCAAATGATTCAGTTTAAAATAATAAGGTAACGTTGTTATTTTTTTATACTAATAAAATCATTATAAATTAGAAGGGCAATATGGAGTTAAACGAGGAAATAATAAATAATTCAAGGAAAGAAAAAAATTTTGGATCTGGGAATGTTATTTATTATGATTTGACAGAATTAGAGAGAGTAGGTGTAAATATAGATAATTTACCTTATTCTATTAGAATACTCTTGGAAAATGTGTTAAGAAGTTTTGATGGTGAAATTATAACAAGTGACGATGTGAAAAACATCGCCTTTTGGCCGAAAGGCTCAGGCTCGACTGAAATACCTTACATGCCAGCAAGGGTTTTACTGCAGGATTATACTGGTTTACCTTTGATCGTTGATTTTGCGGATTTAAGGGATGCTGTAAAAAAACATGGTGGTGACCCCAGTAAAATTAATCCTTTAATTCCAACTGATTTAGTTGTAGATCATTCAATCCAAATTGATTATTATGGAACAAAAGATGCATTGGAAAAAAATATGTCATTAGAATTTGAAAGAAATTTGGAGAGGTATAAGGCATGTAAGTGGGCACAGGAAAGTTTTAATGACATGCGTATTGTTCCACCAGGAAACGGAATTGTACATCAAGTAAATTTAGAATATTTGGCACAAGTTGTACAAACTAGATCCATTTTGTCTGATGAAGTTATATTTCCGGATACGTGTGTTGGTACTGATTCACACACACCCATGGTAAATGGAGTTGGTGTTTTAGGATTTGGAGTTGGTGGTATAGAGGCGGAAATGGTGATGTTAGGTCAACCCTATTATATGATCCTTCCAGAGGTAGTAGGTGTCAAATTGTTAAATTCACTGCCTGAAGGAACAACTGCAACAGATCTTGTTCTTACCGTAGCAGAATTATTAAGGAAGAATGGCGTTGTTGAAAAATTCGTAGAGTTTTTTGGCCCAGGTATGGATACGTTGACAGTTCCAGATAGAGCGACAATTTCAAATATGACTCCTGAATATGGGGCAACAGTCACATTTTTCCCAGTTGATGAAGCCACCTGCGAATATTTAATTTTATCTGGTAGAAATAAAGAACATGTTGATGTAATTAGAAATTATTCGAAAGCACAAAAATTATTTAAATTAAAAGGTTCACCGGACCCAATATATTCTATGACATTAGAGTTAGATTTAGCAACAATTGATTCGGTTGTAGCCGGACCTGCAAATCCAGAAGAAAAGCTACCAATTGGTGAATTAAAGGAAACGATTTCAAATCTTATTTTAAATCATGAAAACAATAGGA
>JAOUKW010000534.1 GCA_029882335.1 Candidatus Heimdallarchaeota archaeon
TAGATTGAAATATTAATTTATCATAGAGTAGAAAATTATATTTGAGGATCGATTTATACCGATTTTAATAGTAAATATATGTTGTTTCTTCTTAATAATTTTTTTTTATCTGTTTTTCATTTTTCTTATTATCGAATTTATATTTTTGCTAATTTTTGTTATTATTTTTTTGCACCTATTCATCAATTATGATATGTGAATACACAGATTATAGATATTTCAATATATAAAATTAATGATTGATAGACTTAAAATATATATTATATATGTAAACATTTACCTATTTTTTCAATATTTATTTTTTTTTAATATATTCCCGTAATTTTAGCCCATAATGGCTATAATTTCAATGTTCAATATTTCATTTTAATTCCATTTAAAAAATAATATTTTTCAAGGTAGATATAATTCCACTACTTTACAATACTTACTACTGACCTTAGTCCTAAACACAAATACAAGAGGATTGATTAGTACTTATTTATTTTCAATATGTAATGTGTTATAATGTTTTTTATTTATCTAATTATAATAGTAATCATTGTAATATTATATCATTTAAAATAATTATATAGAATAATTAAAAATAATGATTTTTTGTTTTCAAACCATAACAACCAGAAATAGTTTATTTAACAGTTTACCACATATATAAATTATTTTTTTAAAATAACAGATATATCTCATATTAATAATATATTTTACCGAATAGATCAACAATATTGTTGAGATATCCATTAAATTATTTTTCAATTTTTCTGATGTTTTTGAATAAACTAATATAAACTAGATGTTCAAACGTTTAATCAGTCAACTATCTAGTGTACACGAAGAACATTAGACGATACAGAATATTATTCCAAATAGAGATCGAACACCAGTCTCATACGACATATCTCAATGGTTATGCATCCATGATTATACGCACGTGCGTTCAAACCTAATGCATATACCACAACATACATACGTGCTTGCTTCGATCGATTGGATACACACAATCAGTGCAATAATAAGTAGCACCAGATCAATCCATACATTATGATGTATTTGTATTGTTCTGACAAATGCTAGGAGTAACTGATTTTATCCTAAATCTTGCACCTCCAAAAGAACTGGATCTAGTTGATAAACTGATCGACTGAAGAAAATCCAAGAAGCTCAGGGAATGAGTCAATTAGGATTTGATGTAGAATTAGTCGAAGGGCCTGAACTCGATTTTACTTATACTAAACAAGAGAATCAATTTGAGAATGATCCATTCATGCAGTTATTTGAGGGTGATGGAGGTCAATCTTCTAGTGGAAATTATCAAGAAGAACAAAATCAAGAACCTGCAAAGGATTTTGGAGGAAGTCCAGTAGATCAACCACCTGAACATAACCTAGTCAAGTCCATGCGGAAAGAGGAAAAATATACTTTCATTGATGAATATCCAGAATGGCAATGGGCTGATGATTATACTCCCCTAGGTTATCAAACAGTAAATATAGATGATATTACTCCTCATCCTGATTTTACTATCAATGATGAAGATTTCGGAAATGGCAGTTCAAGAGTTAGACCAAAGACCTTGATCTATTATTTAACAGAAACTACAGAGATGAAACCATTAGTTGTAGATCAGAATATGAATCTACTGGATGGTTATCATAGATATTATGTTCTAGATAAGACGGATCAGAATCAAGTTAGGATTGTAGTAGTAGAATCTAAAACAACTGTAGAGCAAATAAAAGGTAGTGAAGTTCCAGAATATTGGAATGCATTAACTAGAGATGAACAAATACGAAGAAAACAAAGAGCTAAACCAAATTCTAAAATTCAAAGATATCCAGTAAAAGGCAAGGATAAAGTAGGAAAACCTAAAGAGAAGAAAAGATCATTTGAAAAGAAAAGTAATAAACGGGAAGAGAAAACAGGAGAAGATACCAAAGATAATAAAGAGAAAAAGCAAAAGAATGAAGTCAGTGATCCCAATAGTATTTGGAAAAAATTTAAAAACCCAAATAATATAAAAAATGCAACACCTGATAAATTGCATGAAATGGCACGAACAATGTTTCTTAAAGGTATAAGTACATATGATAAGGATATACAAGGAAATCAACATCCTGTATTTACTACTAGAGTAAAACATGATACCCCATATTATCATGGAACTCATTTTGAACTAGAAACTCTAAAGAAGATGTTTAGAGAAAATGGAACAATAGGTAGGGAAGATTTATTTATATCAACAAAATTTGAAACTGCACAAAAATATCCAATTGGTAAAACAATAAATAAAAAATTTACAAGAACAATTGTTGATGGAATTGCTATTTCAAACATAGATGCAGGGGAAGTAATTTTTGAATTTGATGGTAAACTAGTTAGTGACAAGTATTCTATTACAATAGATCCACATATTTACAG
>JAOUKW010000535.1 GCA_029882335.1 Candidatus Heimdallarchaeota archaeon
GAACCATATTTAACTCGAACTTTTCGTATCTGATGATCAAAAATCAAGGATATTAATTGTTATAAAATTTTAATTCAAAATTAACATTGTTAATATTGATTGACCAAGATTATCAACCTATCTCTCTAATTTAATGAATTAATTATAAAATTGATTATATTTCCATCGTATATGCTAAATTTTAGATTTAATCTCAGAAAATGTAAATTGTGATGATTTAGTCGGATATACAATGAATATATAGTAATATATTTTAAAACAACCTGATATTTATAATTTTAGTAAATCGTTGAATTCCAACTAGTATTATATATTTAAATAAATCCATATTGAATTAATGTTATGTTAGGAGGAATCCAGCATCATAATACTAAATTTAGTATTATGCAAACAAATAACCGGCAAAATAGCCAAAATGGCTTGAATGCATTGTATCTCGACAATTGCAACAGGACCAGGGGAACCGAAACTCAGTTTTCGCTAGTAAAACACAGAACGCTGAGAATAAATATAAAATCGATTTTCTTGACAGTCTTGTTGATTTCTACATTATTTATGTTATCAACGCAATTATCTTTCAATTCAGGAGAAATGGGAGTTGATGCCAATAATATAGAAATGGTAAATGAAGATCAATTCATGAATTTACCTTCAGATTCAATTTCAGAAGACTTAGAAAAGGAGGTATTAGAAAAATTACCAATATTGAATAACTATTTTAGGGAGAATAAAGGACAACTAAAAGATGATAATATCCGTTATTACTTTGATGCTCCTGAATTTGGGGTAGCATTTACTGAATCATCAATCATATACAGAGTATCAGAGATAAAATCGGATACAACTACAACAGGAGAATCTGAATCCCTTGATTTAATGATGATGAAAGAAATTGGTAGTACGACAAAAACAATAGAATCCTATTTTGTTACTATTACCTATCCTAATTCCAATTCTGTATTACCATCAGCTCAAGGAGAGTTCGAACATGTAAGTAATTATTTCTACGGAAATGATCCTTCAGCATGGGTTACTGAAGTAGGAAGTTATTCTTCTATTGTTTATCATGATCTCTATCAAGGTATTGATTTACGTTATTACTTTACCCAAGAGGGATTGAAATATGAGTTTGTAGTAAAACCTCAATCAAATCCAAGTGTCATTACTATGGATTATTCAGGAATCTATTCAATTGAAACCAAGGGTAATGATTTAATTCTTCACACACCATTGCAAACTATTTCTGATACAAATTTATTTGTATATACAGAAAACCAGGGAAACAAGCAACAAATTGATGCCAAATATATTATTACTGGGAATCAGTTACAATTTGACTTGGCAGAATACGATACTTCTAAACCATTGATTATTGACCCTATTGTTTACTCGACCTATATGGGTGGTAATGGAGATGAACATGGATATTCCATCACTGTAGACAGCTTGGATAATATCTATGTCACAGGAGATACTGCATCAACTAATTTTATTACACAGAATGCATTTGATGGTTCTCTAGGTGGTAGCTGGGATGCAGTTATCTTCAAATTGGGTAAAAATTTGGGTTCTGTCCAATCATCAACTTATCTTGGAGGATCTGGTAATGATCATGGTACATCTATCGCTCTTGATTATGCAAACAATATCTACATCACAGGTGTTACTGATTCTATTGATTTTCCTGCTATAAATGGATACGATTCTACATTTAATGGAGGATTGAATGATGCATTTATTGCAAAATTAGGTGCAGATGGCGTATGTATTGATTATTCTAGTTATATAGGTGGTGATGGTGAAGATAAAGCAAATTCTATAGTTGTGGATGGTTCACAATCTGCCTATGTAACTGGCTATACATTTTCTCTCAATTTTCCACTTGTTAATCCAAGAGATGCCACATACGGTGGGAATAGCGATATTTTTGTTTCTAAATTTAGTCCAAATGGTGTATCACTAGTTTACTCTACATATTTTGGTGCTACCGGTATTGATGTTGGTAATGCGATAGTCTTAGATTCCGAAAATAATATGTATATCACAGGTCACACAGATTCCTCAGGATTTACTATGGTAAATCCTTATGATCCAACTCATCGAGGTGGCTATGATGTCTTTGTCTTTAAATTGACCGCAGATGGATTAGGACTTCCATTTTCTACCTTTATTGGTGGGTCTTTGAATGATATCGCAATGAGTATACAATTGGATAGTGAAAATAATGTTTACATTACTGGGTATACTGAATCACCAAATTATCCAGTAGTCAATGCATATGATAGTACATACAATGGAGGTATAACAGATGTATTCATAAGTAAATTGAATTCAAGTGGATCATCCCTACTCTATTCTACTTTTATAGGTGGTTCATTTGCAGATTTAGCGAAGTCATTGG
>JAOUKW010000141.1 GCA_029882335.1 Candidatus Heimdallarchaeota archaeon
ACCCCCAATTATTACGGGTTGACCATGTTTTTTGTATTTTTCTGCTAAATCATTATGATGTGGACCAAAAGATCGAGTAGCTCCTTTTCTATGAACAAGGAGTTTTTGCCTTTTATTATCAACTAAATGATCTTCAAATTTCGCGATATTGTGACATACATCATATGTAAGCTCCATTTCCATCTCCTCTGCACTACGCCCCATTACTCTAGAAAATACATCCCGCGTTTGATTCATAATAATAGATCTATTCGCAAATGCCATATTAGCTGCACAAGCCATTGATGCAAAATAATCCAATCCTTCTTTTGAATGAATAGGAGCTGCAGCTAGTTCTAGATCTTTTATTTCGATCCCATATTTTGGCATTGCATCCAAGAATATTTTCAGATGCTCTGAAGCGATTTGATGTCCAAAACCTCTAGAACCACAATGAACCATAATAACCACTTGATTATCAACTTTATTTACACCATAAGCAGTTGCCTTTTCTACATCATGTATATTTTCAGGTTTAACTACTTGAATTTCAAGAAAATGATTTCCACTACCAAGAGTTCCCAATTGATTGTATCCTCTTGCTCTAGCTTTTTTTGAAATTAATTCGGGTCTCGCACCTTTAATTAAACCTTGTTCTTCCATGAATAATTTATCCTTATCCCAGCCAAAGCCATTTTCAATAACCCAATCTACACCCATTGACATAACGTCATCAAAAGTTCGATCATTTAATGATATAATCCCTTTTCTACCCACTCCAGTTGGAACAGCTTTGAATAATTCATTTACGAGTTCTTTTATTTTAGGCTTAACTTCATCATAAGTTAAATTAGTTTGAATTAAACGCATACCACAATTGATATCAAACCCGATTCCACCAGGACTTATCACTCCTTCATCCATATCCATTGCAGCTACACCACCAATAGGAAAACCATAACCCCAATGACCATCAGGCATTACACTGACTTTTTTAACTAAGCCAGGTAATCCTGCTACATTCATGCTTTGGTTTATTACACCATCATCTAATTCACTAAAAAGTTCATTATTCGAGTATATATGAACCGGTACATTCATATCATTTCGAGTCTCAACTGGAATTTCCCAAATATTATCTGAAATTTTATGAGCTAGTCTTTTTAATTCAGACATAACGCAAAGAAACATTCTCTATCTATTAATAGTTTGAAATAAACATTTGAAATCACTCAATATTTGACTTAAACTTTGATTGAAAAATTTATCAATAAGTTCGATTAAATAACTACAAGATGTATACAACGAGAAATAATTAGTATTAATACTTTAATAGAAAAATATGTAATTAATTCAAATTGAATAAGAAAATGAGATAATCACCATAACATAGCATTTTTCAGAATTTAGGAATAATTACTATCTGAATTCATTACTAAATCTGAAAAGAGCGCTTATTTATGATTTGGTTCACGAATATTCAATCATCAATTGGCGATAACAAACATATGCACAATTTCCAAATTTTAAGGCAATATAACCAAGATATATGCATTTTAATCCCAAAAATTTGTTTAATTAAATCAAGAGAAAATGAACACTAATTTTGACTTGATATCACACTATTTTGTACTTATAGCTCATTTTAAATAATTTCGTAATTATTTGTAACCACAACGTTTGAAACAAGTAAATAAGTAGCAAATGCCGAAATGCTTATTTAGGAGTTATGTTCATGTTAATTTAGAAAACCTTCATAGAAGCGTTTTCGTTCCTAAATTCGACGTTTTATGTGTGTAAATCACGTAAAGCACGTTGAATCAACAACAAACAAAAGGTGGAAAACAAAAAATGGTTGATTTATTAGTACAATCAAAAGTCAGAAGCTATATAAAAGGCAAAGGTTTGAATACTGGCGGAGAAACAATGGCCGCACTTGATAAGCGTTTAATGGGTCTTATTGATGATGCAATTGCAAGAGCAAAAGCAAACGATAGAAAAACCCTAATGGCAAGAGATTGCTAAAACACTTATAGAAATTCAATAAATAAAAAAACAATTTAATTTTAATAAAATTTTTTTAAACAATTATATCAATTTTAACCAATTAAAGTTCTAATGAAATCAAATCTTTATTAGATTCAGTAAAACTAAGACGTTATTTCGAAAAGTACTTGAAATAAAATTTTGATTCACATTTAGAGTATCATGAAGAAAAAATATCCCGGAACAGGGGGTGGATTCAAAGCTGTCAAATATAGCCTTAAGATGGCAAAAAAATCGGGTTCAATCAGAAAATTTGTAAAAACACTTAACTCATCAAACGTTTGTAAAACTTGTGCTTTAGGAATGAAAGGTATGAAAAATGAACTGGGAGAAGGATTCCAAGTATGTAAGAAATCTATGCAAGCGATAGCACAAGATCTTCAAAAAGGTATAGATGAAAGCCTTTTTAGTAATTTTAACATTCAGGATTTTACTAACTTAGGAGGTAGAAAACTTGAAAACTTAGGAAGATTAGTAAATCCAATTTATAAAGAAACCAATAGTAATTATTATAAAATTATTTCATGGCAGGAAGCATATCAAAAGGTCCAAAAAATACTATCAGAAATTGTTCCCAATAATATATTCGTCTACGTTTCAGGAAGATCATCAAATGAAGCAGGGTACCTAATTAATTTATTAGCAAGACAATTAGGTACAAACAATATTAATAATTGTTCATATTATTGTCATCAGGCAACTGGTGTTGGGTTAAAACAAGCCATTGGATCTGGAACATCTACAGTAACTTTAGAAGATGTTATGAAAACGGAACTTGTTGTATTGATAGGTGCAAATCCAAGCAGTAATCATCCACGATTTATCAGCCATTTAGTAGATATAAGAAAGAAAGGCGGTGCAGTTGTAGTTATAAATCCATTTGTTGAATCGGGTTTAAAGGAATTTAAATTACCAAGTAGGCCAAAATCATTATTACTTTCTTCAAAAATTTCTGATTTATATATTCAGCCACATGCAGGTGGAGATATGGCATTGCTAAAGGCATTAGTGGTTAAATTAAATACTGAAAATAAAATTGACGAAGATTTTCTAAAAAAGCATTGCCAAAACTGGGAAGAACTGAGAATTGATTTAGAAAATTCCTCTATTGACCAACTACTTGAATTTTCAGGAGTAAAACAAGAAGATTTTGATGAATTGTATAATTACCTAATAAGTCGTAAAAAAATAATTTTCAGTTGGGCAATGGGAATAACTCACCAACACCATGGTGTAGAAACTGTTAGAATGTTAACCAATTTAGCATTAGTTTTAGGTCAAGTAGGAAATGGTGAAGGAAAAGGGCTTCTTCCTTTACGTGGTCATTCAAATGTCCAAGGAATTGGTTCGGTAGGTGTAGTACCAAAATTAACACCTGAAATTATTCAGTTATTTCACCAAAATTTTGATATACCAATCATAACTCATGAAGGATTAGATACATTCTCATGTATGGAAGCAGCAGATGCAGGAAATATGAAAACTGCAATAATGCTTGGAGGTAATTTATATAGTTCAAATCCAAACTCTGCATGGGCAAAACAGGCCATGAATAAATTAGATCATACAATTTATATCAATACTACACTAAATTTGGGTCATTTCGAGGGTATTGGTAAAGAATCCCTAGTTTTACCAGTTAGAACAAGAGATGAGGATCGACAAGAAACTACTCAAGAATCGATGTTTAATTATGTAAGATTATCTGAAGGAGGGATTAGTTCTCCATCTAATAATCTACCAACAGAAGTTGAATTACTATCTAAAATAGGAAAAGGATTATTTGGAAACACAAATGTTCCATGGTCGGAGTTATCAGACCATACCAAATTGAGAAATTATATTTCTAAAACAATCCCTTATCTAAAATCACTAAGTGATATAACAGCTGAGAAAGGAGAATTTACAATCCCCGGTAGAATTAAACATATTCCTGATTTTAATACAGAGAACAATAAGGCAGTGTTATTTGTAGGAAATCCACCCGATTCTAGACCTTCGGAAGGATATTTTAATTTAATTACTTTTCGATCAGAAGGACAGTTTAATACTATAATATACGAAGATGAAGATTTATACAGGGGTGTATCTCATAGAATGGTTATTTTTATCAATACTGATGATATTATAAGATTGGGAGTAAATGAAGGAGATTATGTCTTAGTAGAAAGCAAAGTAAGTTCTATGAAACTGCAAGTGATTACTGGACCAATAAGATCAGGTAACGTAGCAATGTATTTTCCTGAAGGCAATCAATTAGTTGTGAATTCAGTTGATGCACAATCAAAAACTCCAGCTTTTAAGAATACCAAGGTCAAGATAAAATTACTAAATAATTGAACTTTTTCTTTATTTCTATTTTTATTTTAAATGCAAGTAAATAATATTTAATAATGAGAGTTAATAATATAAAATAGGAATGTCTGAAGATTCAAAGGAACAGACGGTTCAATCTATTCTACCTCTCGTTAAATCATATTTTCTTGAAGAAGGTAGTAAAATTTTTAAAACTATGATCAATACAGTTGAATTTACTGCAACTCAAACAAAATTAAGAAGAGGAGTGTCGGGATCAGTTCTCATTTCAACAGTATATTACAACACTGAATATGGAAGTGCTAATTGTTCAATAGCACTAAAATTTTTCGAAGATAAATCAAGTGCGTTAAATGAAATAAAAAATGCTATGGCATTAGAATATAAATTTAAATCAGCACCAAGTTTTGGAGTTCCAAAAGTTATTTTTGCGTCTACTTCAGACCCCATTCTAATTGTTTACGAAGGAGTAAGCGGGACAAACTATGATGAGTTAATTGTGGAAAATAAGGCCTATGAAGCTGGTAGACTGTTATCATTAATTCATGGGTCTCAATCAAGACCAGTTGATTTAGATATTTATCGGAATCTTATTCGAATGTTAGGTTCTCATATTTCGACTACAGGTATGGAAAAACAATTATCAAATAGTCTAAGTAATCATTTTTTAAAGTTAGAAGGTGCATTATCTGGTTGTGACCCTTTTTCTGATTTTCATCAAAGTAATGTAATGATTTCAACAATAAATCAACGAATCTCTAAAATCCATGTAATTGACCCCGAATTTATGCAGAAAGGAAATTTTGATAGACTTGAGGATGTTGGTACATTCTTTGGTCATCAATTATTGGACGAATTTATCAAAACAAATGGAATTAAACAAGGATTAATAGATATCAACGAATTTTTCAAAGGTTATCAACAACAAGCGACTGATACTAATGGAATGAGCCTATCTGCTATGTATCCCCGAGGAAATCCGATTGCATTCTTTATTGCTCAATGGGCCATCATGGACGCGTTGGACATTGCGATTAATCGAGGAGGAGATCTAAATTCACCGGACGTTATGATTAGATTGAAATTTTCACTATTTGTACTAGATTCTGTTGAAATTAAATTTCCTGCCATTACAAATAAGGAGAATTTTTATTAGAATTTGTATATGTTTACTTAGAGCAAAATGAACCAAGCATCAAATCCAGAAAACATCCAAATAACTATAAAAGCTATGGCAGAAATTATAAAATATGATCTCTCTCAAAAAGGTAAAGAAACTGCTGGATTACTAATAGGTAGTGAAAAAAACAATATAGTATATATTGATGAAATAAGGATAGGAGAGCAGAAAGGGAACGCAGTACATGTAGAAATTAGTGAATATGAATTAACTCAAGCAGCCATAGAAGTATCAGAAAGAAAAGATGGTAAAGTGATAGTTGGTTGGTGGCATTCTCATCCCGGTTTGACCACCTTTTTGTCTGCAACAGATATTAAGACTCAATCAATATATCAATCTTTAATGCCAAACGCGGTAGCCATTGTTGTGGATGCAAATAAGTATGGAGAGACAATGAATTATCAAGATCTAGATTTTAGCATTTTCCGAGTACATAATGGAAATGCCGTTCAGTATAAACACATGATTACAGATACAGTTAATTTTGGATTGCATACATATATTTCAGGTATTTCTGAAGTAAAAGTACATTCGGGTAAACCATCAAAGAAATATCATCCAGTACTAAGTAAAGAAAAATTAGAGAAATTAAAATTAAATTTTCAATTAGTAGAAGAATCATTGAATAACGAGGATAAAAGTGCAATTCATTCATGGATAAATTTAGCAGAAGCACTTCAAGATGGATCTATTCAAGAAGTCCCAATAGAGGTTACAAATTTGAGTGAAAAACTTAGTTATTCCCTTCTTGAATTAACAGGTATGATTGAAGAATATAATATATTATTACAAAATAAACAGGCAATTTGGGGATTGTTTGCAATTATTTGTGGAATTGGATTAGAACTCCTAATTTACATTCTCTTCTTTCTTTGAATTAAATGAAAGTAATGAAGCTAATTTATCTAATACCCGTAAATAAATCTCATCTAGTGTATCAGAGTATGAATTGTTTTGAACAACTATTAACCCTCTATTTTTTGCTTCTTCAACTAAATAATCATGAATCTTCCTTATCTCCTTGAATTGGTTTTTTCGCATTTTATGATCCTTCTCTTCGTAATCTTGTAAATATTGTTTTAAATGCTGTTCTGAATCTTTTACTTCCAATGTAACAGATAATACATTGGGATGGTTTAAAATCTTGAGTGATAGAAATCTTGGAACAAGATGTTCACCTCGAATTATCATAGATAATCCTTCTTTTAATCCTCTGTCAACTAATGCTTCAATAGCCTCTGCAGGATACCTTGTATGTTCCTCAAATCCTACAATCACCTTATCATATAATACTGAATAATTTTGTCTTAATTTCTTATAGGCATCATAACTTTTAGAATGTAATTCAGGTGCTAATTCCTTCGCCATCATTTTTCTTAAGATCTGTGTAACAACAGATGTAGATACAATTTGTTGAATTGCTAATTTATTTGCAAGAGATTTACCAATTGATGAAGTCCCGGTACCCTCTGCACCAGAAATTAAAATAATTATAGGCATTAACGTAATATGCCATCTTTCAATAATATCATAAGCATATGCAATTTTTTCATCAACAATTATTGACGCTTCTGCTTGAACATATTTTCTAAGATTATCCTCTGTTATCTCAGTGACTCCTTCTTTAACTAAAATAGAATGTACTTTTTTTGCAACTTCGTATGATTTCTCAAGTGACAATCCTCGTAAATTCAATGAATGGGCTAATAATCCTCTTGAAAAATTATATGTATATCCCTTTCCCTTTACATTTATAAATAATACATCACTATATGATTCATTTAAAGAATTATCACTCACTAAATTAATATAGATTTTTAACCCAATAAGGTTAACGAATTAATACAAAATGTTGGTTTATATTGATTGAAGAAACAGGAATAAACACTGATGATACAGATACTATCAAAGTTATTACCAAACGAGGTGAAATACCATTTTCAGTCGGTTATCTTGCAGAAACTTTACTGGCGATTGGAATAACAGAAGACCAAGCATATAGCTATGCAAATACAATTTATCATAAGATTCTCAAAATGGATAATAATACATTTACAGCAGATGAAGTACTAGATATAACTGGCAAGCATTTTGAAGAAATTGATCTTAAACTTTCAAAACGTGTACAAGTCATAAAAAAAGGATTTAGTAAATTAAAACCATTAATAATTTTATTTGGTGGAGTCACAGGTATAGGAAAAAGTACCCTTGCACAAATATTTACCAATCGAATGGGATTTAAATTATTAATGGGTACAGATCTTATTCGAGAAGTAATGAGAATGGCAGTATCTCCAAAACTTATGCCAACTTTACATACTTCTTCATATGTCGCCCATTTAAAATTAGACACATCTTTTCTACCTGCATTGTCAAAATCAATCGTGGGATTTGAAGAACAAGCTAGGTCGGTAATTGTGGGAATTGAAGCAGCAATAGATCATGCAATAAATGATAACGAGATCCTTGTTGTAGAAGGAGTACACCTAGTTCCAGGATTACTCAAACAAAAATTTATCCAGAATCAAAATGTTATTCTAATCCAATTATCACTGAAAGATGAGAATGTCCATAGATCCAGATTAACACATAGAGAAACAGTACAAATGGAAAGAGGAACAAACTATTTAGAATATTTCAATGAAATTCGAGAAATACAGCAATATCTTCTTGATTTGGCATTAAAGAATGAGGTTCCAATTGTAGAAGTAGATTCTATGGATGAAGCAATTATCAATATTATAAACCTTGTTTGGGATATATCTATGAAAAATATTGAAGAAATATAATCTAAAATTAAAATTTATGCTCATAAACCATTAGATCTGTTTTTTTAAAGCCCAAGTGATTGAAAAATGATTGAAGATCATTTCTCTCAAAAGAGAGAATTGTTCTAAAAATTTCACATTTAAGTGACATTTTATCGATAAGTCTGTCACCAAGCATCCTCCCCATACCTTTTGAAGCAAATCCTTTTGATAAGCCTACATGAGTGATATAACCGATAGGATCTGCATTGCCAAATTCGGTTTCTCGAATAGTCCCACCTACATATCCCACAATCTCCCCTTTGTACATTCCAACCATAAAATATGAATTAGGATTATTTAACATAGTTTTTACTTTAGCATCGAGTGTGGGATGTAAACCTCCTAATTCTTTGTCAACCTTTAGGATACCATCAATATCATCAGAATTTGCCAATCTTATTTCAAAATTAGATTCAAGTTCACTCATTTGAAATATTGTACAGAACTCGGATTAATTAATTTTCCTGAAATAAACTGTAATAGGTATGAGTTTCATTAAGAAATTATGATTATTTATTTGAAAATGGATATAATACCAATTCTAAAGACCAGTATATTTTACATTATTTATTGCAGACATATGCATATATTCTGATATAATGCCATTTTTTTGTATATTTTACATTGTTGAAATTGAGTAAAATTTATAAATTGCTGGTTAATAAGAATAATTGTAGTTATAATGCATATTAAATAATACTTTCGTTACTAGATATATTTATATACATTGGGATATAAATTAGTATTGCTGAATAAAAATACTACGTGTAGTCAGTGTCCAACATGCTCAATTCAACCCAACACACGATATTTTTAGAGTTTCAACAGAAATTGAATTAAAAAAGATTACGATTATCGTATGGCGCTTGTAGTAAAATTTAAATCCAACATACGTTATACAAACACTAATTACGATTATCGTAAATTTATTAGAAAAATAAATTGAAAGTCGTAATAAAAATACTATATACGAACAGAAAAAATTCAATGATCAACCGCATTTATTGAAAAAATTTCTTATCACAAAACATTAATATACTATCGCGAGATAATTATTTTGCCCGTTATGAATTCTAAGATTGACAGATCGAATAGGCTTCCAGAAGCAGCAATCCCTGTTCTGAAATTTATCCGAGACAATGGAAAACTAACCCAACGTTCTCTCATTGATGGACTCAAATTACCTACTCGAACCGTCAGATATAGCATTCGACGCTTATTGGAAAAAGGATTAATTTCAAAATCAGCCAACCTCACAGATATGAGAAGCATATATTACTATGTTCCAG
>JAOUKW010000536.1 GCA_029882335.1 Candidatus Heimdallarchaeota archaeon
AAGACGATCATTATCATCTAGTGTATTATGAGAAATTGGTTTAAAATTCCAAAAGTTACCACGATCATTAGTCTGATAAAATGCACCGTTTTCTCCGCAAATCCAACCAATATCTCCAATAAATTGAATTTGTTCATAATATAGTTGAAATATTGATTGAATTAATTTAGATTTACCATTGATCTGAAATTTGAGGATATCACCGCTACCATATGTATACAATATGATTTGATGTTTATCCAATATGTATAAATCATGAAGATCATCCTGTGTTATCGTATATTTATTGAGATCCATATATTAACTTCCTTCAATGATGATTATAACCTTACAAAATGATCTTATTATTTTACTTTGTTCAATTTTCCTTGAATAAAAATTTCATTTTTCAGCCGTTCTTGAATATTATCTGCATTCTCTAGGATAGTATTAACTAATTCAGCGTAATTTGATATTTGCGAATTTAGGAGATCATACGTCTGAATTATCGTTCTTGCTAGAAGTGTCAAATTTGTTCCTCCTAATCTACCTCTTTCCGTATTATATAGCTTATTTTCTCTAAATTGGTCTTGTAGATCTTGTAACATTTCATGAGCTTTCTTAAAATCTAAATCAAGTACTTGAGAAGCTTGGTTTATTGAGCCTTCTTCCTCAATCTTTTTTAGGAGATCAATTTTTTGTTCTCCGATAATTGGATAATTTCCTGTTTCATCGCTTAACTCTAGCCATATCTTATATCCTAATTTTATCTTGTAATTAGAGATCATGATACCACATTTATTGATATTGTGGTTGTTTAATAAATAATCGCATGTATGAGAGAAACCATAACTAAAAATAATTGTAAATATTGAGAAATTTATCTGACTACTCAGATAATAATTTTATTGTTTTTATAATTAGTTAAATTTTATAGAATTTTTCCGCATTGATTGTAGTTATCTTTCTAACTTCAGTTTCGGGTATTTCTAAGACATCCGAAATAGTCTTACCTGCAATAGGTATAGTTGAGGGTGTATTTAATTCAATATCTGGTGAAGGTGAGCAAAAAGGAGAATCAGTCTCAATCATAATCATATCAATTCCTGCTCGAGATACAATTTTCTTTCGATTCTTCCTGATTGTGACATATGTAGGTACAGTTATCATATATCCTAGATCCTTTGCTTTATTTATTTCATCTAAATTACCCTCAAAAGAATGTAATAATACAGGAGTTTCTGCATATTTTTCTAGAACTTCCAAACAATCTGCTGTTGCTTTTCTACCGTGAATAACTAATGGAAGATTAAATTCATTAGCCAATTCTATACAATTTGTAAAAAGTAATTTTTGTCTATTGATTAATTTATCATCATTTACCCAGTAGTAATCTAACCCTACCTCTCCTATTGCTTTTATTTCATTTTTTTCTACTAAGATCTCTCTAATTGTATCTGAAGTAATTAACTCATCGCTTAATGTAGGTTGTATTCCAAGTGTAACAAATAAATTTGGATTCTTAACAGAAGATACAACTTGTTCAAAATTACGAGGATTAGATGCACATGATACCACTTTTTTTACATTATTTTGATATGCAGTAGTCATTACTTCTTCTATCTTTTTATCATCAAACCATGGTAGATGTAAATGACAATGAGAATCAATGTAATAATTGGAAATATTTATCCCCTAAATTGTAATTTAAACTTTTAGCCATGTCAAAATAGATTTTCCAAGTGTTTCAAATGCAACTTCAACGTTTAATCCAGTCAAAGCACTTGTATCAAGATATTTCACTTCAAATCCTTTTTTTAACGCTTCTTCATTGATATCTGACAAAAATTTATCTATATCTTCTTTTGGTACAATATTTTTTGCGGTATCAACTAAATCAAATTTGTTTCCAAGTAAAATTATTGGAATTAAGTCTTTTCCTGAATTTTTCTTTAGTTCTGCAATCCAATTGGGTATATTTCTAAAAGAAGCAGGTCTTGTGCGATCAAATACCATCAATGCACCAAAGCATCCTCTGTAATACATAGATCTTACTTGATTAAAGTTCTCCTGCCCTGCAAGATCCCACACCTGAAATGTTATGTGGAAAGTTTTATCATTCATTTCAATATTCTTTTCAGCAGCAGCGAAATCAGCACCAAGAGTCATTAAATGGTCTGTTGTAAAAACTTGTCCCAAATATCTTCTTCTAAGATTTGTCTTTCCTACAGCTCCATCCCCTAGAAGGGCTATTTTTAAGAAGTAATTTTCAATTCCATCATCACTTCTATTTATTCTTACTGTAGGTACTTTCTCCTTTCTTTTAAACATTGATCTTAATATTTCTTTGATTTCCTATTTATAAAAGTAACTCGATAATATACCGTTGAAGGTTAAGAAAATTTTAATCTATAAATC
>JAOUKW010000537.1 GCA_029882335.1 Candidatus Heimdallarchaeota archaeon
TCTAATAAGTCAGTGTCCTGCGCGAGGGCTACTTTATCTACTGCCATATATATATATTTTATTCGAGCTTATTGAACTTATTGCATATAGTTTTCCTAGAAAATGTTGACGGTATGTAGTTTATATATACCTATTGAAACTCCCGTTCTTAGGCTGGATTCAATGTGGTGAAAAATGACACTATAATTGTTCAGAGAATGCGATACTCAATAATAGAATAGGTGGTATTTGGTGTTTATTGGAATTTTTGCTATTGCTACAAAATTTTCGAATATATTTATACTATATAATGGCTGTATTCATTTAATAGTGAGAATATACAATTCCAAATTCCCATATTCTTGCTATTTTACAAACATACACAGATTTGCAGATGTAGACAAGTTTATTTTTACTATATAGTGAAAAATAAGGGGACAAGAACGGATTCAAATTATTTGAGACGGTGAAAATTCCTGTGGAAAAAGGTTATTGTATTTTATTATTTTTATAATTTTGCATAATAACTGCAGAATTATATGCAATAATGAATATCACTGAATTTTAGATTAAATTAAAATAAGTTCTACAGGAAATCACCCCCTTTTTAAATTGAATATACGGCAGAATTAGGCAGGTCAATTCAGATTATCAAAGAATTTACCCTAGGAATGAGTCACAGTGTATATATAGACATATTTGTTGACTGTATGCAAAAAAACGTAGAATACACCCTTGACAATAACTTATAGACACTATACGTTAAAACAACCTAAATGACGGACGAATATGATAAAATGAGGGTGCCTCCATATTTAACCTTATTATACACATGTTGTATGGTTAAAATAATGAAAGATTCTACATTTCTTGATGATAATGAGGAAAATCAGGCAAAATTTTATGATAGAATGATCCCGTGGGAGAAAAGGTTACAAAGAGAATTACCACTGTTACAGGAAAGTCTAGAGGGTACTTGGATCTTGGATCTAGCCTGTTCCTCAGGCAGACACTCATTTGCATTGGAATCAATTGGATTTTCAACGGTGGGTGTTGACATCTCGGATGACATGATACAATTGGCGAAGGAATTAGCGATAGAAAAGAAGTCTGGCAGTAAATTTGTAAGTGAGAGTATTGCTGACATCAAATTGTATCAGAAAATCGCGGAAGTGGGACCTTCATATTATGATTCAGCGATTTTATTGGGAAATGCCATAGCAAATCTAGGAAGTTTGGATGCAGGGTTGCAGATGCTTAGATCAGTATTTATCATGCTGAAACCAGGAGGTAGATTCTTTTTACAAACGGTAAATAGACCATTAAGACCACATTACAACCCTCTTCGTGCCCATGGAGATGAAATTATTCAAAGAATTATGGTACCGGTAGAGGGAGAGGAATATAATGTATTATTACATGTAAACAGAATACACAAAGTTGATTTGGTGTATACAAATCAAAAACATGATAATGAATTTTACATGTATCGAACTGATGAATTTTCAGAAATTATCAAGCAAATCGGATTTGAGTTGCACCATGTGTGGGGTGGCTATGATAAATCACCAGTGAGTAATGTTGATGGTGAGGGTACAGTATGGTTGTTACGCAAACCAGAAATAACATTGGATGAGAGGAGCTTGGAATTGTTTAATAGATATAATGGATTTCAAGCAGAGCAAATAATTGAGAGAACATTAAAGATATGGCAAGATGTGATGAGTAGACAATGGTATCATTGTACCAGAGGATATAGATTTCTCTTTCCAAGAATTACATCTCATCCAAGATATGCAGATGTCCTCCAGTTAGGAAAGGGTATGCAATTATTGGATATGGGATGTTTTATGGGTACAGATCTAAGACAGTTATCAATTGACGGAGAGTTTCAATCACTGACGGGCATGGATAGAGAAGGGATATTTTGGGAGTCTGGATTGGAATTATTTGATGATGCAGAGCGTATTGAGATAGAATTTATTGAATCAGATGTATTATCATTTAATATGATGGATAGATTTGACATCATCCATGCAGGATCGTTATTGCATTTATTGACTGAAACAGAGAATGAGTCTTTGATTCATGCGGTCTTTGATGGATTAAGAAGCGGAGGAGTATTTTTTGGTAGATGTGTCGGTAATGAAACTGGCAGAGAAGATAGATCGGGATTGAGATATCTACACTCCATTGAGACACTGACCCGTTTACTGGAGAGGAGTGGATTTGTTGAAATTAGTGTGAATGTGATGGATGCAGCACCGATTGGTGAGAGATCAATGGGTGAAAATACCTCTCTTGGTTTTTATGCAGTGAAATCTTAGTTATATTTTTCATATTAATTAATTCTTGTAGTTGAATTAGAGTCAGATAGAAAAACAGAGTAAATGAGAAG
>JAOUKW010000538.1 GCA_029882335.1 Candidatus Heimdallarchaeota archaeon
TACTGAAGGAAATGAGAATTCGAGAAGTGATTGCTCACGAAATTGCACATCAATGGTTTGGTAATTTAGTATCACCAGTCTCTTGGAAATATATCTGGTTAAATGAATCTTTTGCCAATCTATTTGGATTTGGTGTAATAGATCATTTCTATCCAGAAAATAAGGTTTGGGATAATTTTATTAGAGATGCAACAGCAGTTGCGTTACATTCAGATGCGAGAATATCCACCATGCCCATAGAAAATACTGGTGATGAGCAAGTTGCAATGTCTGTTAAAAATCTAAATATAATCTATGATAAGGGTGGTAGTGTTTTGAGAATGGTCAAGCATTACCTAGGTGAAGAAAACTTCAAGAATGGTTTAAATAAATATTTAACAAAATTCGCCTATAAAAATACAGTCAGCGATGATCTATGGGAAAGTTTAGAAGAAGCTTCTGGTCAACCAATAGTTGATTTCATGAAAAGTTGGGTTATGCAAGAAGGTTATCCCATGGTTGCTGTAAGTCGAGATGGCGATACATTGAATTTCAGCCAAAAACGTTTTACCTATTTAAAACGTGAAAACCCATCACAATGGATAATTCCCATATCAATAAACTTGATGAAAAATAATACCAAAGTAGGTAGAGTAAATTATCTAATGCAAGAACAATCAGCATCATTAAAATTGGAACAGGATTTTGATTCATATTACCTAAACGACAATGCCACTGGTTTTTTCAGAACAAAATATGAAAAATCTCACAGGGAAAAAATTGGTGAATTACTCAAAGGAAACAACCTTTCAATGATTGATAGATTTACATTTTTTAATGACACCCTAGCCATGCTTATCGCGGGAGAGATAACTTTAGATGATTATCTCGATTTCTTACATTATTACGATGGTGAACAAACACATTTAGCATTAAATGCAATATCTTCCAGCCTTAGACAACTATACAATATTCTAAAAGGAGAGAGCAAAGAAAAATTAAAAGCAGCGGGTAGTGCATTTTGTGAGAATTCATTAAATATAATCGGATACCAGCCAAAGGATGATGAAGATGATAGTATTAAAATTATTAGAGGAGGTTTGATTCAAAATGCTGTTGAATTTGGTTCTGAAAAAGCAATTGAATACGGATTAGAACTGTTCAATAAAATGAAACAAGATGAAAAAATACCTGCAGATTTGATATATTCTGTTTTAGCCATTGGTGCATCCAAAACAAACGATTATGATTGGTTTATGAATAAATTTGAAAATGCAAAAAATGAACAGGAAATTATTAATTTCGGAACGAATTTATTCAATTTTTCAGACCCAGAATTACTTGAAAATATGAAATTAAAACTATTTGAAATTATACCACTAAGAAATAGAACCGGTGCTATTTTTACTTTAATGGATAATCAAGTGACCAAAGACACCATGTGGGAATGGTATATTGCGAATCTAGATAATATTGAGGCATTATTCCCATTTTCACAACAATATGTTGCATCGGGAATTATACAAAATTCACTAAAATTTGAAGAGGATGTAAGATCATTTTTCGCAGATTATGAGAAAAAGAGACCTGATTTAGCAGATTCAATTGAAGTTGGATTAGAAAATTTAGAAATAAGAAAACAACTGATAAATAACAATCCATAAATTAATTATTTTAATAAGCTAATATTGGATAATAATAGCATTTGAAAAAGTTTAGATTTTCAATCAAAACTGAACTATATAGCAGAAGTTTCAAAATTAATAGTATCCTTTCTTCATTATCCGTCAAGGGATAAAAATATCGAACAATACAAATTACCTCTTGATTGTATTCAATAATTTGTCAAACTTAAATACAATTAAACCCAATATTAAAAGGAAGGATATTACTGCTAATTTTTGAATCGCCGGTTCTCCAGAAATATTATCAGGGCCAAATACATACAAAAAATCAATTATGAATGACATCAAAGCAAGAAATGGCTCTATGAATATTATACTCGATTATGTCCTGTATTCAGGATCTTTCCTAATTGACATTAAAACAAAAATATACAGAAATAAAGTCAATACCATAAATCTGAAAAAATAATTTGCCGCAAAACTATGTTCTCCACTAGGTGTTCTCCACACTCCAATTCCAATTAAAATAACTGATGAAATTATGCCTGTTATTGAAGGAATTACAAATAGAGAAGGTAGAACACTATAATCTTTGAACAAATTATAATTCACCAAATAAAATGGAATACTACAAACACCTATTAAAATCATTGCAAAACTAATAATCCAACTTTTTAAACCTAAATCTCGATGAGCTAGATCACTTAGGTTCAACTTGAAAAAATCATATTCCCAAATTGGATAAAC
>JAOUKW010000539.1 GCA_029882335.1 Candidatus Heimdallarchaeota archaeon
CACCTTGAAATTCTGAAATGGATGAAATATCTCCGTATATTTGTGCTATAATCAGTATAAAAGCAGAGCTTATCATAAGGAAATATACCTTATCATCTTCTTTTATTTTTTCAAGTACCAGTGAAACTGACAAAAATTTAAATGAACTGGAGACGATAAAATAGAATGGGACAAGTAGTATTGCTAATGGAAGAAGTAATTTACTGGCAGATGATAAATCGATAGTAAAAGATATAATTATATTCAAGAAAGTTGGCAATTTAATTTCAGGTAACCATGAAAATAGGCTTAAACTAAGTGAATTCCACAAGATAATAAATTTATCCCAAAGTAATTCCAACCAAATAAATAAATAAATTAATCTAGTAGTGATTACAATAATTTTAGGTGCTGATTGAGTGGCTACTTTTCCTGTTTTTGCAATTGCGACTCCATATCGAATGGATCGTAAAATTGCCAGTATAGAATAACCTTCGACAAATCCAATCATCACTGCACTAATTCCGATGATTATGATAAAATCTAACTCTAGAATTCGGATAAAGTTTCCTAAGTTAAGGATTATCGTTTGTAAATAAAATGATGTTAGTCTCTCTAAGGACATAGATTTTAATCCTGTGCCAATATCAATATTTCCCGGTGAATTAGTAATTCCATAAATTGTATTGCTCCTGCTAAGAGTTGTAGCACTAATATTATTAGTAAATATGTATGCTAAATCCCAAGTTGCCCATATAATTCCCGGAACAATATAAAATAAACCTACTATAGGGAAAATCATTAATAAGTTTGAATAACTAATGAGAGCTGTATACCAAACAAATTTAATAATAATGATTAGAAGAATAATAATCCACCAAAGTGCAAGTCCAATCATTACTAGTGCAGGAACTAAATATAATGGTGTATCATAACTTGCTAAAACAAAAACAACAAATAATAATACAATTTCAATAAATGGTGTAAATAAAAATAGGAGTCTTTGTTTTATACTTAGTTTATGTGTATTCTTCTCAAAATTTTTCTTCAGAAACTTTCTACCAAATCTAGTAAAAATAGCCAAACTCATTATAATTGGAAAGGAAATTATAATTAACAAGAATATTTGAAAATAAAATGCTCTTATACGCGAATATGTTAATCTATCTGTATTTCCAGAAAACAAATTTATTTGGTCATATGTTTGATCTAATGTATGGGTGATTATCGCAGGTCCAAAATAAACGAAAATATTAATTAAAGCAATATCAAGCAGAATATAAATTAAAGTTACAAATGAAAAAGATAATATAAATGACCAAATCCCCTTTGGACTTAACCATTTTTTAATTTCATAGACTTCTTTTTTATCTATAAGAATGACTTTAATGAAAAAAGAAAGGACAATCAGATACATCAGAATTGACAATATAAACATGATTAACTGTGATTGAGTATTGAGTTCAAGTATATTTTTTGGGTTTAATGTATTTGGATCGGCTATTTCTTTTGATAAATTAATAATTATCAAAATCATAGTTATCATGATTGCAAACCCAATGATTATTTTGCTTTGGTTTCGTATAAAATCTTTCCAGGATAATCTAACAGCCTCTTGAATTTTAGAAAGTACCGTTTTCTGATTGTCATTTTCAGAAATATTTTCTGATGACTCATATTTATCCATTGTATTCACAATAATTTAGATGAATAAATTTATTTTCACTGTTGAATTAAATTTATATTAAGAATTTAGAATAAATTAGAACGTTTTGATATTCTAGTAAATTTATTATTGTTATCTGTTTAATTAGTAAATTCATTATTTTAGTATTATTCATGGTGAGTGCCAAGTATTTATTGATTTGATATTATTGTAAAGATCAAATTATTTTTATTTAATTCGAGTGAAATTTCTATTTCTAGTTATAATATGCTAAACTTGTTAAGTAATATATTTATTTTATAATGTAAAATTTGATTTAAACGTGTATTTGTTATGAGTAGTTCCAGTGTTTTATTGAAAATTGCCCTTTTAGGGGATGGGGCTGTAGGAAAGACCAGTTTAAGGAAACAATATATGGGTCAAGGATTCCATACTTCTCATAACATGACAATAGGTGCGGATTTTGCGAATTTAAAGAAAGAATATCCTGCAACCACCATAAATTATCAGGTTTGGGATCTCGCAGGACAGCAAAGATTTCAATCCATGCGTTCTCGATTTTATAATGGTATGCAGGGAGGATTATGTGTTTTTGATATTAACAGATTGGATTCTTTTAAAAGTCTAAATGGTTGGATTGAGGAATTATGGAGACATAATGGTAAAGGTGTGGTTCCTATAACGATTTTAGGAAATA
>JAOUKW010000540.1 GCA_029882335.1 Candidatus Heimdallarchaeota archaeon
CCACAAAAATTAGAGCTACACCATGCCCTAAATTGGTAGATAAATCCGTTCGTCGATAAAAATCACTCATAATGATATTATACAATGAAAAAAAGAATCCGATAAACAATGCATATGGACCACCTCCCGTTACAATATCACTTGCACTTATGGTAGTAAATACAATAGTTTCATATATTGTATTCTTAAACTTATTTTCAAAGGTTGTTAAATCAAATTGATTTGCTAGCCCTATTTGATCTGGATTTATACTTAAAAATCTTAAATCAGAAGAGGCATCACTGTTGAGTGTTCCGTCAAATGAATTTAGAATACCTTGTTCTACTCTAAGATTCATCATAAATTGATTATTTTCCCTAGCCACTATTTCTAAATTAACATATGGTAACTCAATATTAAGTGTTTGTGATACTAAATATACAATCGCAAATTGTAGTATAATTTCAAAACTATTTATGGAAATCCTGATTTGATTAGTATTTATACTTACATTTGCTTCAGGAAATAGCTCACTAATCATTGAAAATCCAGTAAATAAAGTTTCTATAGCAATTAAAAGACCAATTTTCATCACCTCCGCTGCCAGTTGAATGACTTTAGCCACTGCATTTTTCACTGCCTCGGCAGCAGCTTGTAATGCACCAATTGCTTTTTGTCCCCATTCAACGATAGCCTGCCAGACATTACTTAGGAAATTACCTACTGCCATTAATCCACTAACAAGGAGTTTTACACCTGCTTCAAGTAAATTAGTTAATTTCTTATCCCAAGATAAAGGATCAGCAGGATTACTAATAACCGAATTTGCTCTTCCCACCCAGGGGATGGAATACAAGACATCACTGGGTAGACCTAATTTGGAATGTGTATCTGTAATTTGTGACAAATATATATTGAGCATTTGATATGAAATCTAAGGAGTCTAAGAAGTAGAAAATGTATTCTGCGATTAGTTTAAGCAATAGGAATTGTATAATTAGTGGAAATCTGATGATTGTAAGAAATATTTTCAAAATACTTGTTTCAACATATGCAATCTCGCTAATTAATATATAAAATTATTTTAGATTAAATTTAAAATGTTCAATGAATGGGGTAACATGCAAACAGAGTTACCTACATCTCATCATTTTATCCCACTCAAAAACACATTATAAACACAAATGAATATAAGTAAGGTTGGAACAACTTTTAATAGTAATGTTAATTGGTATAATATATTCATTTCTTCCTCTTTTGTTTTCATGGTATTGAGAGAGTTTAATTCAGATATCCTTCTTAATTCTAAATCTACATAATATGTAAATGCAATGGTAAATATAAGGAAAAGTATACCAGAATAAAAATATTTATCAAAATCATGAGTGAGTATCTTATTTATGATAATTATTACACTACTGAGAGAGTAAAAAGCACCATAATAGATTAATTGTCTGTTTGCAAATAATCCAGTTGATATTTCATCTTTCTTATCCAATTTTTTGAATTTCCAAAAGTAATTGAAGAGGATAAACAACCCAAATATAAAGTGTAAAATACAAAAAATTAAAACCATTAGTTTATTATCAGTACTTGCAAATTTTATTGCATAAAGAATACCTAAAGCAAAGTGCAATAAACCATAAGAAAGTAATGCATTAATATACAGTGGTATCTCTTTTTCAAAAATAAGACACATTTTATTAATCTTCAATTGCTTAATTTGGTCATTCATTTTGCATTGATGTGGATATAGTAGGAAAAACATTGGAACTATAATTCCTATCGCATTAATAATCCAATAATTAATTATTTTGAATTGAGGTGAGATATTAAAGATAGATTGGCTTACTATAATCAATAATAACATGTTCCAAATTATTATAAAATATTCAAAACTTGTTATTTTATTTGAATTCAACTTTTTTTCTTCACTCAACATATTACATACCTCATATTATTATATATGTTTCACTACCAATCAGAGTATCCTTGAACAAATACCTGTGTGAAATAAAACAAAGCAACAAATAAATTTAATGTTTCTTCTCCATTTGATGCAGAAAATATTGGACCAATTACTGTTAAAGCTAGTATAATAATTGGTATAACTGATAAGTCAACAAAAAAACCTAATAACAGTAAAAAACTACCAATAAATGTGGTGGTTAGTTCATACGTTCTAGTTCCATCTGGTGATAGTAAACATAAGAAAGCAGACCACGAAACAAGAGAAATTATAATATAAACGGCCAGATTCGCAGAAAGATTATCAACAGGATCAGTATATATATAATCGATACTTTTGCGAAGTGGAAATAAACTAGCAAGATATATGCCTAAAATACTCCATGCG
>JAOUKW010000143.1 GCA_029882335.1 Candidatus Heimdallarchaeota archaeon
GTCTTTTGTTGCATTATAAAGATAGTTCCAATTAATAAACAAATTGCAGATATGAAGAATGCCCATACCATCTCAAAAAATGTATCAACAAATCCACTGACGTCACCAATTGATCCTGAAGTTACTAAATCCTCTACCAGAATGAATTGCCATAACACACGACAAACTACCCATCCAATGAATCCTAATCCACCATATAAATAATTTTGACTTCCACCATTATTTGCAGTCATGATATAACCTATTCCCATAAGTAGAAAGCCAATTAAATCGATATATAATAAAATATTATATAAAACACCATCCCCTACAAAACTACCAATAAACCAAATGATGTTTTGAGCGAATAAAACCATTGCACCTATTTTAACCAGTGTTAAACCTGAATTACCTTGCGTTGATATTTTTTATCACCTTGTTAGTTGATGGAAATTACAACACTATAAAAACTTATTTATATTCAAATGTTTTAATTTTGTTCATATTGGTAATTTATTTTAAAATTATAGAAAATTAAAACTTAATAAATATTGTCAACTTAAATGATTTTCCATTATTTTTAACCATAATTAAATTCAAAATAATTCTACAGGTACTCATAATTTATACAGTATTTTATCTCTTCATAATATTAAATCCAATTATTACCCCAAATTTTTCTAACTTTGCTCTTTTTATAGGATAAGTACTATTGAATACAAATAAAATAATATCATCCTCAAGAACTATTGGGTTGACTTCTATAGCAATAAAATCTGTAAAATTATGCTTTTTAGCATGTGTTTTAATCAATTCTGTTGTGGTATTAATATATGATATCATATCTGCTTTACAAATGAAGATTTGAGGTTCAATTGAGCTACAAATATACTGAAACATATCACATCTCCAGTGTTAATGGATATTCTTTTTTGAGTTTATCAAAAAATTCACCTCCACACAACCAATAAAAATTTGGAACACCTTCAACTTTTATTACATCATCAATAATTGTAGTAGGATGAATTGATATTTTATACATTCTTATTTTATTTTTAATAGTGTTAGTTTTCTCATTTATAAAAAAGACATCTAGATTGCATCCTGCACATTTTCCGATCTCAACATTACGGATATGATCGATACACTCTTTACAACCATCAGAGAATATCTGTATATATCTTGATTGATTTCTCTTTGATTGTAAAGGAATTGTCATTATTATACTTCTAATTATATGGTATAATAATTTTATGTCATTTGAAATATTAATAATTCAAGTAATTAAAAGCACGTATAATATATTCATTCCAATTTGGTTTCATTTTGTTTTATATTTAATCGTATCTCTTTGTGTATATGTTCTTGGTATTTGATTAATTTGATATTTAATTGGAAATCGACAATTCACATATTATTTCCATTTAGTTTCAATTTATCGAATTTAAACAAGATGACATTAGTTATGAGAAAAAAGATCATGCGTAATTGCAAACAATCAAATAATCATAATAAATCTAAATATTTAATGGATCATAAAACCGAACTAAAGCAATTTTTAGACAATTCAATGGATAAATTTAATTCTCTTGTGATGAATATAACAGAAGATCAATTAGAAAGTAGGATTCAAGATAAAGAAGGGGGTTGGACTGTAATCGAAATACTTAGACATATACAAAATTCTGAAAAAGGATTGTTATTACAAATAAATAATATTCTATCTGGGGGTGAAGGTGCTCCTGCTGATTTCGATTTAGCAAAATATAACAAACGATCTAATGAAAAGATGAACGAGATGACTTTCGAGGAAGTTAAAATAAAGATGATTGAAAATAGAACAGCAACCCTAAAAATATTAGAATCAATTACCGATGAACAATTAGAACTTAGGGGTAGACACGCGAATTTGAAAGAATATTCAATTTTAGATTTTTTCAAAACTATATCTTATCATCAGCATTCACATGTCAAAAAAATTATTGAAGAATTGGGTATTAGCTAATCATACTTATTATTCTAAAAGAAATTATCAATAATTCATTGCTACAAAAAATTAGATTGTATAATTATTTAAAATTCAACATATAATGGATTTTGTCTCCAGTATGAATTGTTTTTATCTTTGCTTGTAGCTCTCCTGAGATTATTAGAGCTTCTACAAATTCTAAGACTGTGATTTCACTTTGTTTGATACTTGTAGAAAGTCGAGAGATTGGAATTCCATCAAGATACACATGTTTTAGTTGATTTATAATCTGTATTAATTGATTATTGTCAATTTTTAGAGTTTGACTTTTTTTGGTATAATCTAAACTAGTTGATTGTTGAATATATTGATTATTCAGTTGTTTTATTATTGAATTAAGTGCATTTATTGTTATAGATGGATCTAAATTAATTAAATTAAGATACTGTATCATTCGCATATACATCGGTAGTTCTGTATTTTCAATTAATAATGGAAATAGAACCTGTGCATTTGCCTCTCTATTCTTTATCATCGCAATATCAAATTCTTCAATACATACTTTGGATTTTAAATAATCTGGTGATAATAAAGCGAATATAAATTTAGATTTCTCAAGTGAGATAAATATTTCTTGCTGCCATGATGCTCCTGTATTAAGTTCTAATTTATCCATGTAAATTCTTAAATTGGAATTTATTGATTTTAAAGTGGTAAATATGAAATCTGCTATCTTTGAATTTTTGTGTGAATAACTAATAAATATATCGTGATTTTTCTCAATCTTTACAGCCTGATCTTGTTGTTTGGGTAGATTGTATTTAAAGGTTTGAAAAGAAGGTAGGGTGATATTTAATAATGGTTTTTGATTAATTACTATTTTAAGAACCTGTAACTGCAATCCATTTAACATCCAATAATATGCAGATTCAACTAAATTCTCCATAATTTCTATTGGATTTGATCCTACAGCTCCAGTGGAAACAAGTGGAGTTGCTACTTTATTTATTTCATGAGATAAAAATGGGATTAATGCTCTGAAAATATCTCCTACTAACTCACCTGGAGATCCTCGATTAAATGGTTCAAAAACAAGAATATGATCAAATTCAATTCCTTTTTCTTTATGATTAATCTTTTGTGATAGCCAACACGAGAATTCCTTTCTGTAATCGTATTTTATATTTTTAGCAAGTTTATTAAGTTCTATTGATTTTTTATCAAGGGAATCAATTAACGTACCTCGCGATGGATAATATGATCCTGGAATTGCAGATACAATTAAGAAATCAACAGCTTCTTCTTTAGGTAAATTAGTCAGATCACCATAAAATAATTGGATTAACTTCAAACCCTCATTAGAATTAACTTCTATTTGATCTATTAATTCCATGAAAATTTTTTATTTTCTTGATACAAAAATATTATGGCTAATGATTACAACAATTGTACCATTACAATGTTAAGTTTATGTAATTTGAATTGCATTCTTATCCATTTTTAATTAATAAATTTAGATGATTTATTTAGAAGTTCAATTTTGTTAGATATCTCTAATCAAAATAATTAAATAATTAAAAGACCTTAGTTATGATCATTTGTCAATAAATAATGAATTTCAAACAGATATCCTCAAGGACATAGATGATAGAATTAGTTTACTCGAAGAAAATATTGTATATATCCGTTCTATTAAGAAGGCTTCTCCAGAGATATCTAAATTGTTTTGGAAAAGAATTGATGAAGTAACCAATCATTTAGATTCATATTATTTGATGATTGATTTATCTGAATTAAATTTAACTGAGCGATCTGATCCTCAAGAAAGAGAAAGGGGTAGACAGGTACTAAATTCAAGAAAGGATAAGATCAAATTTATCAGTTATATTGTTCCAAAGAATTTTTTCATTCGATTAGTTATTAAATTTGTTATGAATTCCATTGAATCATTTCCATTTTCAATTGATAAATCCATAACTGCTGGATTAAAATCAATCATCAACTTTGAAAAAAAAAATCAGCTAATTATAATATAGATCAAGTCCAAAATCGATCATAAATATGGTTAAAATGAGCAATTATGCCTATCTTCACGAATACAATTGCGTACCAAATCTTCTCTTTTATCTCCTCTTTCTTTAATCAATACATAACAAATTATATGACGAATTCCACTTTTATTTAAAAGACGGGTAAATGTTTTTGTATCTTTAACGGTAAATTTTAAGGTTGATTTAACTGGAAATACAGTACTACTGACTGAAAAATCACTATCAATATACCCTTTTAGCAAAGGGACGGGAAAAGTAATTTCATTACAGACACGCAGTAGTACAATCACATATGATACTCCGAGTAGTATTAAAAATATTTTTTGTTAGTTGGACACCTATCTTTTAGCTTTTTAGTAAATGTAGTATTGAAAAATCTGTCTGATGATTTGATCTATGAATTATTTCCTTTTGTAAATGGATGTGTATCAATTATTTAATACGTCGTTTTTTCAAAAATTGTATATCGAGCATATGAAAAATCAAAAGAGTATTTAGCTCTGAAGATTAATAAAAATTATTGAATACTTCTGTTAATCAATCAGGTATGACTTTACAAAGGGATGCAAAATTATTGATTACAACTCGATTACTAAGGTCATTTTCTTTAGGTTTATTGGGATTTTCACTATCATTGTATTATAATGAACTCAATTTTGATTACTTAAAAATCGGTATTTTACTCGGCTTTACTTTACTTGGTAGTGGATTATCTACAATCATTGCTGGATTGCTATCCCAAAGATATCGATTGAAAAAAATAATACTAGGAATCATTCTTATCAGTTCTCTCTCGTTTTTAATATTCATTTTAACAGATAATTTCATTTTATTGTTAATAACTAGTTTATTTGCATTTATTAATCCAAATGCAAAGGATGCAGGTCCCTTGATGTCTTTAGAACAGGCATTTATACCATTTATTTCTAATAAAGAAGACAGGACATTTCTCTATTCACTTTGGAATATTAGTGCAAGCGTTTCATTGTCTTTTGGTTTATTAATGGCTGGTGTACCATTTTACTTAGGATATGATCTTATTTATTCCCCTCTATTAATTTATAAATTTATATTTTCTATCTCTCTGATCTTAAATTTATCAACTTTATTTGTTTATAGGTCATTATCAGATATAGAGATATCGCATAGAAAAAGTAAAAATATTACTATTAAGAATAAAAAAACCATATATCAATTGTCATTGTTATTTGCTCTTGATGCATTTGGAGGGGGATTTATAATTTCAAATGTAATTTCACTTTGGTTTAAATTAAACTTTCACGCTTCAAATGAGCAATTATCTTTAATATTTTCCATTGGTGGTATACTTGAGGCAATTTCCTATATATTTGCCAATCCCATAGCAAATCGTTTTGGATTATTGAATACAATGGTTTTTACTCATATACCCGCGAATATCATGCTCATGTTGGTTCCATTTATTCCAACATTTCTATTTGCTTCAATAATATTTGTATCAAGGTCTATATTGTCTCAAATGGATGTACCAACAAGACAGGCATTTATTGTATTATTAGTTGATGAGGATGAAAGAACGATTTTGACTTCGATTACAAATGTTTCTCGTTTAGGTGCTTCTTCTACTGCACCTTTGATTGCAACTCAGCTATTACAAGGAGCTATATTTTCTACCTTGTTCATTGGTGGAGGTATCAAGATTTTATACGATTTATTAATTTATCAAAAATTTAAATCAGTTGAATTAGAAGGGCAATAATAGATTAATAGAAATCAATATGAATAGTTTCACTCATCTGTCTACTGATAATCTTTACTATTGATGAATAAATAAGACATATTGATAATGAAAGATGATTATTTAATAGATGCATCTTTTGATGCAAACGCAGATCATTATATTCAACTAAAGCAATATGTAGTTATATTTCTAGCTGGTTATCGAAAAATTGTTCGATCGACCTTTGATCATATAGAAGAAGCTGAAAATAAAATATCTATTTATATGAAATATCAAAAATTATATTCAAGGAGTGATTTTCTTATTTGTACAAAATATGATTTGTTAGGTATGACTGGGGTTGAATATCTATGGTCTATCGAATAAGGAATTTTGATTTCAGGTAGATGTTAAGTTTGGTATTATTCTATAATATAGAGACTACAAATTTACCAAAAGTTTAAATAAATTTATTGAAATACATTATGTGTTAAATGTTTGTTATTGCTAAAGGTGAAAATGTTTTTTCAATCAAACAAATGCAATATCAAAAATTATCAAATTTGGAGAGGAATTTAGCCAAGCTGAAAGATTCGATCAAATTTTCTAAAAATGTTTATATTATTTATGATATGACTGATGCCATGATTCGTTTTGATGCTAAAATGCGAAATATAATAATTGATTTTCTTTTGGAATCTGAAAATATAAGACATGTAGCATTTATCTTATCTTCTGATTTAGTAGTTAATTCATCTATTAATATTTTAAGTAAAAGAATCACTAATACGGAAACTTCAATTAATGAAAGTTATGAAATTGCTATGAGACGAATTAACTATTCTCGAATGCAATTTATAGAAAATAGTTAACATTCTTTGGTTTTAGATTTTGCTGAAAAGTGTGGGAAAGTATATACATTATTTTCTTTCTGCATCTTGTAAAGCAAATATTAAATTCAAGATAAAGAGTATATTACATATTCGTAGGTAAATCTCATAGTTTTTGTGTTTTTTCAACTAGTCGAGATACTCATTTTATTTCTTTTATCAATAAGTTTTTGATTAGCTAATTAATGCATAGCATATAACAATGGAAAAAATGGATATTGAACCTGATTTAGTATATCTTAATACTGCTGCAATTGGATTACTTCCTATAAAAACCAGAGATAAGCTTATAGAATTGACTCAAATTCATTCTAAAAGTAGTACTGCTGGTTTTCATCTAGAATATATGGATACTAAATGGGAAAAATTTCAATTGGATGCAGCACAATTACTAAATGGAGATAGTCAAGGAATTGTGGCAACTAATTATACTGCAAGTGGACTTCAAATTGTAGCAGATGGAATTCAACATAAATGTAAATATGGTAATATCGTAATTAATGATCTTGAATTCACAACAAATGTGTATATATGGCATCAATTGGCAAAACGCAATAATATCGAGTTAAGGGTGGTTAATTCAAAAGATGGTCGATTATTAATGGATGAATTTGAGAGGGAAATCGATGAAAATACTCGATTGGTCGCTGTAAGTTCAGTTCAGTCTGTAAATGGATTTAGAGTCGATCTAAAGAGATTGTCAAAATTAGTACACGATGTTGGTGGTTACCTTATTGTCGATGCAATTCAAGGACTTGGTGCAGTACCAATTGATGTAAAGGATGAGGGTATTGATTTTCTATCTGCTGGTGCATATAAGTGGTTATTGGGTCCATTCAATACTGGTATATTTTATATTAATCCTCTTTTAATTGATGAACTAGATACATTATTGGTTGGATGGTTTTCAGATTCTAATTATATCGAGTTAAATAATAGACAATTTAATCCTTGGCCAAACGCGAAAAGATTTCAACCTTCTTTTTACCCTTATTTTGAAGTATTGAATACGAGTATTGAATTGATTAATGAGTGGGGGATTAAAAAGACTTATTCACATATCCTTAAGGTTCAAGATTATATGGTGGATGAGATTAATAAATTACCAAATTATAAGATAATGTCATCTCTAGAACCAAATGAAAGGAGTGGAATTATTAAAATAGATCATCCTGATTATAAGAATATTAATGCTGATTTGGTTAGAAATAAAATCCATATCACCTCCCGTTTTGGAGGTTTAAGAATAAGTATACATAAATTTAATCATTTTGAAGATATTGATAAATTAATTTCAATATTAAAGAATTATTAACTGAGCTTTCATATAAGGATTAGAGACGGTTAATCTGAATATCGAGATATTGTTGTTTACAAATCAACTTCTCATAAAAATTTCCCTTAGTATATTAACATAATTTGGTATAAGGGGTGTATATGTTCTGTTAGAAATATTTTTGATTGTTAGGCCGAAATACAACAACTATATGTATTTTCAACTCATAAAACATTCATAAAAAGATACAATACACATAATTCTTTTATATTGCCTTAATAATGGGGAAAATATTGATGATTTTCAAATAAATGAGGTTAATAAATGGCAGAAATAGCATTTTTTAATGGAAATACAGTATTACAAGATATTACGATGGTAGTACTAACTATTGTTGCAATTCAAGTTTTTATCATGATTAACGATATCATAAAGAAAAAGCAACTTCTAAGCACAACAGTGACTAGGAAATTTATTCATATCGTGGCAGCTCCAATCTATGTATTTATGTGGGTATTTTACAGTAGTTCAAGTTCTAGTAAATATATCGCGATAATTGTACCTTCTTTATTTGCAATACAGTTTACATTGATAGGGTTGGGTATCATGAAAAATGAGCCATTTGTTCAAACAATGAGTCGTTCGGGCAATCCAAAAGAATTACTTAGAGGAACTTTATTTTATGCAATAGTTATGATTATTTTAACACTGCTATTTTTTATTGATACTCCAATAACCAGTAATTCAAACCCAGTTGCTCTTATTGCATTTATGACATTGGCATTTGGAGATGGATTTGCTGATATCGTTGGTCGATCAGTGGATAAAATGAAATTCAAAGTATTTTCCGAAAAATCTATTCCTGGATCTATGGCCATGTTGATCGGCTCAATTCTTGGTTCTTACCTCGGATTGGTAATTTTTGGTTTTTCCTTGAGTGATTATTTTACTATGATACTCGTAATCTGTGTGATTGCTACAATAATTGAAGCAATTTCACCAAAGGAAACTGATAACATTACAATTCCACTTGTTGTAGTCATTCTATCTTTCATTTGATTTTGTGTATAACATGAGTAATTTGGATATTTTGCTTAAAATTGGAGGGTCTGTACTTACTGCGAAAAATACAACGGATATTATAAACCAAGAAATAATTCGGGAACTATCTAATGAAATAAAAAGTATCTATAATGCAGGTTATTCAATTTGTATTGTTACTGGAGTTGGAAATCTTGGTCATCAGACTGTAGCTAAATATGGAATTCAAAAGGGCGACAATAAATCTATTGAAAGACGTCTAGGATTGGTTGATGCACAGTTACAGGTAAATATTATTAGAAATGTGTTATTGCAATCGTTATATCTAGCAGAAATACCTTGTGTACAATTATATGCATCTAGTATTATTATTTCAAATAATATGATGATTACACAAACTTTCTTTGATTCAATACAAGG
>JAOUKW010000144.1 GCA_029882335.1 Candidatus Heimdallarchaeota archaeon
TCTGGTACCAATGCACTGAGTTTGATAATACAAGGTCTTAACATCAAAAATGAAATAGTTACTACCCCAAATTCTTTTGTAGCTACTGCAAATACTGTAATTAATAATAATAATACTCCTGTTTATGCGGATATATCTTTAACAGATGGAAATATTGACCCAAGTCAGGTTAAGGCAGCAATTTCAGACAAAACTTCTGCAATTTTGCCTGTACATTTACATGGTAATCCTGTTAAATTTGATGAGATAGATGATTTGGTATCCTCTAGAGAAATACCCATAATCGAAGACGCATGTCAGGCTCATGGAGCATATTACAAAAATAGGAAGGTAGGATCATTGGGAGAAGCTGCTGCTTTTTCATTTTATTCTACAAAAAATATGACTGTTGGTGGTGATGGGGGTATGATAACTACTAATAATCAAAATTTTGCCGAATGGGCAATTAGTATGCGAGATACAGGAAGGATAAATGGTAAAAAGTATGAACATAACTTAGTTGGAGTAACCTCGCGTTTGAATACTATTAATGCAGCAATTGGAAGGATCCAGCTTCGAGATTTGGATAATTATAATGCTCGTAGAATTGAAATTGCACAAAAATATAATAAAGCCTTTGATTCAGAAAATTTAATAACATTAAAGGTTGATTCTGAAAATGTGGCGGTATATCATTTATATCCAGTATTAATTGAAAATAGAGACCTATTTTTCAACAAAATGGCTAGTCTTGGTATTGAATGCGGTTTGAATTACCCGTTATCTATACCTGATCAACCTTTTAATTCCAATCAGGATCATATTAGGGGTACATGGAAGAATTCTAAAATATGGACATCAAAGGTTGTATGCTTACCAATGCATGCAAATTTAACCAATTCTGAAGTTAAATATATTATTGATAGTACTCTTGATGTTATCCACGATTTATAATTTTGAAATTAGTGCTACTTTTTCAATTATAAGTTAATTGTATTTCTTAGATTTTATATAGACTTATATCAATTGTGAATAAATAAGTTACAGCTATGTAGTTTTGGAGAAGCTATTATGAAAAATTTATGGATTCAAAATAATAAAGAAACAATAATTATAATGATATTGGCGTGTATTATTAGAATTCCACGAAATTTAAGATTGGCTGGCAATGACGCATTTCTAGTAAGTCATTATGCAATTCTAGTTTCTAATGGTTTAGGTGGTCAATTTTTAGTTCATCCACTATCATATTTTGGATTGTATCCCCTATCGTCCTATCCTATATTGACTAGTTTGATAGTTGCCTTTTTTCTTATTTTAAATTTTAATCTGTTTTTTTCATGGCTATTGACCGATTTAACTTTGGTGATTTTTGGGACTCTTTTTCTAAATAACTTAGGGAAGAAAATATATGATTCTAAAATTAGTCAACAAATCTTTTTATTATTTTTTTTAATTAGTCCCATGTATGTTCTATATTCTATGGGATCTATTAGTACACGAGCTACATTAATTACTATATTACCTTTATTCTTCTCCATAAACATTTCCATTTTAAGGAAACCTAATTTAAAATATTTCTTAACCTATACTATTTCCTTTCTACTTCTTCTATTAAGTCATCGGGTAGGTATGTTGTTTTTCCCTCTATGGTTATTAACTATTTTTAATTCTATATTAAAGACTATATTTGATTTCGATTTAGTTGAGAAATTATATAATACTTTAAGTTATGTTCCTTTAAGGATATTGTATTTATTTAATTTAATATCTTTCATCGGTGTCTCATATCTATCAACATTTTTATTCAATGCAAAAAATGAACAATTAGTAGGTACATCTGGTATCTTTTCATATGATGATCATTTTGGAAGGCTGATTGAACTGTTTATTGACCAGTCGTTAAGACAAGGGATAGTTGTGGTTTTTGCTTTTCTTTTAGTTTGTTACCGAATTTTGACTAATGACTTTGATACTGGTTATAATTCAAAATTTATTAAATATGAAATAAGCTCTTTCATCTTCATAATTGCGAGTTCCATAGGTATAGGTCTCCCTTGGTATGTTACAATGTTATATTTACTACCTACTCTAGTAATTTCCACAAATTGTTTTGAAAAAATGTATTCTTTATATAAAAATGGTTCTAAATTCTTCTTATTAGCTAATTTAACCTTACTTGTATCTTATTCAGCCATAACAATAATATACATTCCAAAAATTAAAAAACTAGCTGATTTTAATTTTGAAATATTTTTATTTATTCTGTTTTTTTCAGTAATAATTCTGACTTTTAGTCATGTTCAAATTAAAAATATACATTCAAAAAGTTTAATATCAGTCATCATTATTATTATAATCTGTTTAAATCAAGTTATATTCTATACAAATACTCTTACTATTGCTCAAAATCAGGAGTTTCCATATCCATATGTATCCGACGACGAAATTGAGGTAAGTGAATTTTTAGTCTCATTGAATCACGATGGTCGATTTTTAGCATCAAATTATTTAATAGCAAAACGTTTAATGGGCTTAACTGGAGAGTTATTTTATGAAGATCAATTTGGAGGTACGAGTTTAATTTCAGGTTATGCAACAAACGAGGATCTAGTAAATATCCAGTTGAAACCCATTTATGATTGGTGGTCTGGTGTATCCATTTATGAATATAATCAATCCTTAGTATTAAAATATTTGAAGGAAGAAATATTTAATTCAAGCCCTTGGAACCCAAAATTATTGAATTTATTTTTATTAGAAAAGACTCAATACGTAATTATCACCCGTGAATATACATTTAAATCAGAATGGGTGGAATATAAAAGTCGATTTATTGTAGAATTATTACTTGGAAAAGGTGAATTGGTGTTTGAAACAACTTTTCTTATGGTTTATAAATTAATTTTTCTACCAGATAATATGGGATAAAGGATTGAAGATATGAATAAATCAAAAATAAATTATATATTACTCCTATTTTACTCAATATTAGTTAGTCTTCCTCATAATTTGAAGTTAACTGGTAATGATGCATTTGGTCTTAGTTGGTACGCTTGGGCTGGTATACAAGGATACTGGAAGCAAATCTATTATCATCCAACTGCCATATTCGGAATGTATCCACTTTCAGGTTATCCAATATTTACTGTCTTTATTTTATTTTGTTACTTAAGTATTACTTCAAACATTTACATTAGTTGGTTTTTAACCTCATTTACATTAAAAATTATTGGTACCATCGCTATACATAATCTATCACGAAATTTGAATTTTAATTCTCAATTAAGTCTATTTGTTTCTTATATCTATGTTTCAAATCCAATGTTCGTACTTTATACAATAGGTTCAATTTCTGCTAGAGCTTCATTTATCGCAGTATTACCTCTATTTATTACCAGCATAGTAAAATTGTATAAAAATTTTACAATAAAGCATATCCTTTTATCTTTTACAATGTATGGATTACTACTATTAACGCATAGGACATCGCTATTATTTTTCCCGATATTAATTCTGGTATATTTGATAAAAATACCTCCAGTAAATACTATTATGTATAATATCATTCATAATACTACTTTTCGAAAGATTTTTTGGCTCATTTATCCCATAATTATTTTAATTTTAAGTTATTACTCAACTAAAATTTTTACAATAGAAACTGATATAATTGGAGTGACTGGAAAAATAGCTTCTGATTCTTCACTTTTTTTCATAGAGTTATTTATTGATTTAATCCTTCGAGAAGGCATTTCTTTTATAATGATGATAAATCTTTATATTTTCGGTTTATACATAAAAATTTGGAAGAATGATAGATTTAACCCTAATGAATTGAATATTATTTATATTATTCTTCTTAGTTTATTTCCAGTATGCATACTTTTACCTATTTCATGGTATATTGGAATTATTTTACCTTTACCATTATCATTAGTTGCTGGAATAATGTGTCAATGGAGTTTTGAAGAAATAAAAGAAAAGAAATACCATCTTTTTATAATTACTCTAACTTCAATAATTGCATTCTTTCTTTCTTTAATAATTGGTTTACCTAAATTTAAAAATATAGATCGAGTATTTAATTTAATTTACCTAGTAATTGCAATTACATTAATCATTATGGTCTTACTATTACTTCGATCAATACAAATTAAATTTTCAACTCGAAAATACTATGCTTTAATAATTAACTTTCTTTTAATTTCTACTCTATGTTCATCATATTACGTTGATACCCTTACAATTGGTCAAGTTACTGAATTTCCCTTCCCCTATCTTTCTGACGATGAAATGAAAGTAGCAGACTTTCTTTCTGATTTGTCAGAAGAAGGTAGAATTTTAACTTCGAATTTTTTAGTTGGTAAAAGATTAATGGGATTGACTGGATTACTGTTTTATGAAGATGATTTAGGAGGTTCTTCCTATGTAAGTAATAAAGTATCTCCTGATGAATTACAAGCATCACTTCATCGCAAATCAATAACTACATGGTGGCAAAAAGCAAGCATTTATGAAGGTAATCCTGTTCCATTCTCATTTAACTTTATTTGGTGGAAAATATTTCAACATGAAATAACAAACTCTTGGGTTCAAAATGTGTTTACAGAAGAAAATACAAGTATTGTGATCTTGACTAATGATTTGAAGGTTTCTTATGGTGATACATTTAATTATAGTTTATTTATTGACTCGTTATTTCCGGATAATGTGATAACACTTTTGGCTACAAATTATTTAACAATATATCGACTTAAATTGTAAATATACAATCGTTCTATCTGAAATATCAAACCTGATTTCAAATTATCTTTAGTATCATTTAAATCACAACTCAATTAATCCTTATATTTCATTATCTTACATTTTATATAATATTCAATTTAACCAAATATAGTCGTAAATTAATGCAAATACAATTCTTACTTATTTCATTTATTTTAATTTCTATTATTCTTTCCTTTATATTATTTATCGATATGAATATCTCATTAAAAAGCAAAATTAGCATAATAATTCTTCTTCGGTTAATTGTAAATCATATTTATCGATTTGTAGTACCTTCGATTGGTATGATTAAATCATATGATGAAAAATTAGCAGTTCGCAATTCTTTATATGTTTACCACTATATTGGGGCTTTTAGTTTTAATTTCAATATTTTAGAATATGATGCTGATGGTTTCTTGGTACATTTTTTAGTAGCAATTCTTCTTTTAATACTTGGTAATGCTGCAAAAATAGAGTTAGCAATATACATTTGGATCCAACTAAATTCTTTGTTATTAACTTATTCCACTTATCAATTTCTCAAATCAATTCAAATTGAATCTCAACACATTCCATATTATCTGTCATTTTTTTTGTTTTTTGATTGGGTTATTTTTCCAACAGTTGATTTCAGACCAGAAGGGTTTGGAATCTCGTTATTTTACTTAATACTGTCAAAATTAATTGAAAGGAATTCGAAGGCTAAAACGTTTAAATTGGAAGTACAAATTGTTGTATTGATGTTTATTCTTAGTGTTACACATTTTTTGTCTTTTCTTTTCTTTTCTATCTTCATATATGGATTTTGTTTAATTTACTATTTTGATAAGGAATTAGAAAAGATCATTGATTATAAAATAATTTTTCTTTCTATATTTTCTATTCACTATCTTATATTATTCATTTATGATAAATTATTTTTAACCCAAGGATATATGCTATCACTTTATCTTGGAACTATGTATAAATTCTCACTGAATTTAGTTTTATTATTGAAATTAACATATATTACTTTTTGGTTTTTTGTATTTGTCTTACCCTCTCATGTTATGATATTCAAGATCTTTGATATAAGTACAAAATTAATTAATAAATACAAACATTTACTCACATCCAAAAAATTAACCCTCATTATACAAATCACTATGTACTTTTCTCTTGTCTATATTCTTTCTTACATTTCAACACTTTATATTCCTGATATTACCAAAAAGGGGCTTTGGGTGTTGATTTTTAATAGCTGGAAGTTGTTGATAATTTTAATTGTAATTTACAATATAGATATTTTTTCTTATAATTTTTCTCAGCTTAATTGTAGTGATAAAAATAATAAGATTATAGCAGGTTTTATTTTTTCAACATTTATTTTGATTGTTTTTGGAATAGTGTATCTTCCAATTATACATAATACACACATGAGAATGTTTCCATTACTTGCTTTACCATTGATTATTTTTATGAAGGAATTATCTTTTAAACATGATTTTCCTCAAAATAAGTCGAAATTGATTATTTTCTCTTTATTTTGGTTTTTATTGAATATAAGTAATGGGACTGGTTTAAATCAATTTTTATAATTTATTTTTCCATTGCAAGTCTATACACAGTTTCCAAATTAGGAATAATATTATCCCAATGATATTTAGAGGCTTCTTTCTTTGAATTTCTTTCCAAATCATCAATATTTTTGAAAGCGAGTATGATTTTATCAGTAAAATCTTTTTCATTCGAGACATACCCATTGTATCCATTAATAATGGTTTCAAAAGCAGCTGCATTAGTCGGGTAGTTTATGGTGATAACAGGCAATCCAACTGCGTTGGCTTCCCTCGATACAATACTCAAGCCTTCTCTTTTTGAGGGGAGAACAAAAATATTACACAATTCAAATAAATCTAATAATACATTCATCTTCAGTTCACCATGATATTTAATATTTGATAAGGTCTTTATTTTATTCTCAATTATACTCGCAAGCGGTCCAGTTCCTACTATATCTAAAGTTGCCGTTGGATAAGTTTTGATTAACCTTTTAAACGATTTTAGTAAGATCGTATGTGGATTCTTATCTGGTGTTAATCTACCCACAAATAATAATCTTGGAACATCTTTATTTTTTATCTTCCTTTTGAAAAATTTTTCATTTATCCCATTTTCTACCAAATGAAAATTGTTATTCTTTCTCCTAATGTGTTTTAATCTATTTAATGTATATTTTGAAACACCAATTACATGTTCTCCTATCTGTGCATTTAATTGTTCGAGCTCTTTACCAATTTTTAATAATCCTGATCGTTTTCTCCATTCATTTTTCCATACTTCATGCCATGTGACAACATTTGGTGATGAGTTAAATAGTTTATAAAACGGTAAATGCAAATGAGGATAAATATTCACATCAATGATATCTAAATCTATTTTCGATTTCAACCTTTCAATAAATAATCCAGAATGGATTCCAAAATTAATACAGTTCATCATACCTCTTGTTCCTGCCTCAATGTTTGAATTTTTGAAATCGTAAATTCTTTTTATACTATAACCATCAATAATCTCGTTCTGTTTATATAGCTCAGGTTTTGGATATTTTAAGGTGATATCTCCTCTCCCAGTAATAAAAGTTATCTTGTGCCCTTTATTGGCTAATCTTTTACCAATTTCATGCCAGCGAGTTTCCGTTCCACCTATGAATGGTGAAATTCTTTCACTGATAATGTAAATATCCATAATATTAATTGTACTCGTTTTATTATATTTGTAATTGCAGTTCTAATATTAAATAGGAGATAATTTAATTAATTATGTGAATGGATTTGTTTAAAGATATGGAAATGAATCCATCAAAATAATAATACGAATAAGGAAAGTACTTTATTTATGAATACCCCAAATATGATTAGAGCGTTATTAATGGAACCGGAAGAAATAGCAATACTCATTCCAACATTAAATGAAGAGCTTTCTATATCACAGGTTATTAAAGCTGGATCGTTGTACTCAAATAATATTCTCATTCTTGATGGTTATTCAAGTGATTCAACAGTAGAAATTGCTATAAATGAAGGAGCAAAAATAGTATTTCAAGAAGGTAACGGCAAGGGAAATGCAATATATGATGGTTTAAAGCAAATTAATGGTAAAATAAAAGTAATTGTAATTGTTGATGGAGATTCGACTTATGATATTTCAAGCATACCTGATTTAATAAAACCAATCATAAACAATTCCGCCGATTTAGTGGTTGGTAATCGTATAGGTGGTATAATTGTTCCAGGTGCATTTACTCGAGTGAATTGGTTTGGAAATAAAATAATATCAAAAATAATCTGCCTTTTGTATGGATTAGATAATATTGATATATTATCCGGATTTCGAGCGATATCTGTGGATTTATTACCTTTGTATCTTTCAAATATGAAATATAATGGATTTGAGACCGAAACCGAGATGATTGCTCTTACCAAAAAGAATGGTAGCAGAATTGAATCAGTTCCCATTAAATATAGTCCCAGATTGCAAGGATCAAAATCTAAATTATCTCCTTTCAAGGATGGATTTAGAATATTGAAAGCTGCATTTCTTATAAAGTTTCAGAAATTAGCTGGGGATCAAAATCATCAATAAATTCTGGTAGATTTAATGAATGTCAATAAATTTGTAGGTATAATTATTTCAAGTTTCTTATTGTATAGTGTTATAATTTATCCTCCTACAGTGTTATTACAGTCTACTGCATTAAAAAATCATGAAATTTCACCTTCTAGTAAATACATGGAAAGTCTGTTATATTATAATATAGTAGATGGAGATTTAATTTTATCTTATGGGGCTAATATAACAAATGTTATTTTAGAAGTTAAAGGTAATTTAATTATTGATAGTTCAGAATCAGTGACTATATCAAATTCTCAAATCCATTTAAGTGGTGCTCTGTATATATACTCTAATGATGTTATTTTGACTGGAAATACATTTAATACTGATTCCACCTTCAGTATAATTGTTGTGAATACTGAATTAATAACTATTTCAAATAATATCATATCAAATCCTATTAGTGGGATAAATATTATAAATTCCTCTCAAGTATCTGTTCTCTTCAACGAATTCCAGGTGAATAATATTGGTATTATGTTTGATGGCATATGTGAAAATAATATGTTCATTTCAAATAATATTTTGACTGCTGATTATTCGTTCTTATCAATTACAAATCATAATCTCTATAATAACATATTTGTAAATAATAGTTTTGCAGGTGAAGTAATAAATTTGCCGTATTATGTTAATCTATCTCAAGATTCATTTAATAATTTTCCAAATAATGAAAATCTGACATTGTTACCAAATGATTATGTAAGTAATATATTTGTAAAATTTGATGCTGGATCATATGAGGAATTACTCTCACCTTGGAATGTTAATATACCTATGAGTGGAAATCATATAATGGCGGTAAAAACTGTTGATATAAATAATAATTACATTGAAGAATTTTATAATATTACAATTGCAACTGAAATGGATCCTCCTTTAATTATGAATAGACCTGGATAT
>JAOUKW010000541.1 GCA_029882335.1 Candidatus Heimdallarchaeota archaeon
TCTAATATTGTATGAGGTTGATCTCGGATTGTTATTTTGTCTAATAATTGATTTGGTTGAATTGATTTAACTGTTGATAAAACAACATTCCAACCTTCATCCCACATTTGTAATAATTCCAAACGACTGTTTTTTTCATTTCTATCAAATTCCATGGGTCTATTCCTTGTTGGTTTTTCACCATCAGAAGTAAAAAAATCCGTCCAACGAGATTTCATATTCCCAACTAAATGACGAATTAATATACTTATTGAATTTGATTTTTCATCTAGAACAAAATGCAATGCCTGATCATCTTGTATTTGAGAAATTGCTTTTTCAGCATCAATTTTCAATCTTTCAAGCCGATTAATTGCATATTCCATGAAATTTTCTTCGATTGTTAAATTATTATTCATCTAATGCAACTGCTCGTGATTCGATATAAATAATTTGTATTTATCTCAAAATTATCAATGAAAATTTCAATTGAGTAAATTTTTAATCAATCCATAAAAACCAGTTTAAATTCAACTAACTTGATGAGAATAAGTTAAAATCATAAAATTATTACTTCAACAACTGTAATAGTGAATACAAATTTATAGGTATTGATGAATAAAAATTTAGGGTTGGCATGTCTCAGGACAATTTACATAATCATTTGTTACATTATTCACAATCACAGGTGGATTCATACGCTCATCTACCTAGAATAAATCATCCTGATGGAACTAGAAAACTAGTAGAAAATCCTGATTTATGGTTTGCATGTAAGATCAATGCAACACTAAAAACATCCAGTGCATCTGAAATATATTGGCAAAAAATGGAATTACCAAAAGAAAACCAAGATAAATTCATTACTGGTTTAAGAAATCATTCTATCAATCGACAGCATATGGGTGCATTTATTGTAGGTGGCATAGATTTTGAAGTAATTAGTTCTTCTTTGGTTTCTAATGCCTTTACTCAGGGTAAATTTTATAGAATGCAACAACAAACAAGAAGATCAGTAATTCTCGATAGTATAATATCAAATCCTGTAATAGATCAACTAGATGAAGTAAAATCTTCCTATGAGGAGAGATTCTCAATTTATTGGGATATAGTTGATAAAAGACCAAGTAAAACATTAGGTTTTGATCCTTATATTCAAGATGCATTCAAGATATTGCCGTTATCAACTAAAACAAAATTTTCAGGTAATATGGATCTCAGAACTGCTAAAGCATATACTCGTTGGAGGGAATTATCTTATTTACCAGACGCTGTGACTGAATTTGCCAATTTACTTTATCAATCAGTTTTAGAAGAGTACCCAATTATGTTTCAAAGTCACTTTCTAAATGATTCTCAAGATGCTGACGCAATTCAATTGGAGATGATCAACAAAGTTGGTAGTCAAGATTTATTACATGAACCAATGCTTTGGTATGCCGATCACACCTACTTATTGCCAGAGAATAAGTATTTTGAAACAATTTACAATAACTTGAATTTAAAAGATCAATTCAAAGAATCAGGTTCAAATTCAATTTTCATGGGTTATTTTAATCCACTAGGCATCTCACTCGATGATCTACTGGAATTATTCAACAATAAAACAGAAGCATCAAAAAGTATGGCAGAACTTGCTTGTTTTGCATTTATTTCACGTATTGACATCAGCGGTGGTATCGATACATGGAGGCATACAAGGAATAATAGAATAATTCAACCGATTTACCATGCTTTAGATAACAATCCAACTGTAGCCACTCCTGTATTGCTACAACGACAGGAAAAAAAGGCAGAATCTGATTTACCACAAATCTATCGTGAACAATCATTAAATTCAATTAAACTCTATCATTCACTTGTCAAACAAGGAATTCCAAAGAAAGAAGCTGTAAATGTTGTGCCACATACACTTGAGTTATACCAAATAGAAATGATGGATTTATTCAGCTTCCTTAATGTAATGGCACTACGAACATGTATTCATTCACGACCTGATGTACAATTATGGTCAAAATCATTATTACGAGAAGTAAGTAAAACTCAAGATTTCAAAGGTTTAGATCAATTACTTCAGGATGGAATACTTGCCAGAGGAATCCAATTCGGATATTGTGCAGAATTAGGTAATTGCCGGAAATGTGGGAAAGATGTAGTTTATTTACCCGATCCAATGAGGTCTTGATTTTTGTTGTTGTGAAGTTAGGAGTTAATTGGAACTATAAATTAATACTTTATGTTTCATTGATAATATTAAGATCTTTAGTATAACTTTATCAAATCATTCTATAAAGGCTTTCATTTCCTATTTTTTTGGCTAATTTCTCACATATATA
>JAOUKW010000542.1 GCA_029882335.1 Candidatus Heimdallarchaeota archaeon
TGAAGTATATGGTCCTGATGCAACAAAAAGAGGTGGAGTAATAAGTTTTAATGTGACTGGTGGAAAGAATGGTGTTTTTATACATCCACATGATGTATCAACTCTACTAGATGAAAAAGGAATTGCTATTCGTGCAGGCCATCATTGTGCTCAACCATTGATGAACGCTATGAATGTACCTGCGACTAGTCGTATATCATTTTACATATATAATTCGATAGAAGAAATTGATAAGACTATCGAAGCACTAAAAGAAGTGCAAACTGTATTTAACTAGGTGTGTAAATGTCAATCTATCAGGATCAAATAATCGATCATTATAAGTATCCAAGAAATTTCATCAGCCTGAAAAATCCTACTTTGGAATATGGTGATGCAAATCCTGTTTGTGGAGATGAGATACATTTGTATATACAATTGGATAATCAAGAAAAAGTAGAAAGAATTGGATTTCAAGGAAAGGGTTGTGCAATTAGTATGGCTTCAGCATCGTTGCTTACTGAACTTTTAGAAGAGATGACAATAAGTGAGATGAAAAAATTGACAAATGAGGATATCAAGGAAATGTTAGGTATTTCTCTAACTCCAGTACGGTTGAAATGTGCTATATTATGTTTAAAAGTGTTGGAAGGAGCTATACATAAATTTGAGGGTGGCGAAGTAGGTAAATCAGTATAAGGGAAACTATCTTATACTTCTTAAATAAAAAAGAGAATGATAATATATGGAATTAGTTATAACAAATCTCAAAGTTGAGGCTGATGGTGTTGAAATACTCCATGGTATTAATTTAACCATTAAAGATGGAGAAATTGCAGGAATAATGGGGAAAAATGGCTCAGGTAAATCTACATTAGCTAAGGTTATATTTGGTCATCCTGATTATGACGTAACTGATGGAGATATTACAGTAGATGGTAAAAGTATATTAGAACTTTCTACAGATGAAAGGGCTAGATTGGGATTATTTTTAGGATTTCAATCTCCTCATACAATACCTGGCGTAACAATGAATAATCTTCTAAGAACTGCAATTCATGCTCAAAATCCTGATGAAAAAATGGAAAATCCAATTAAATTCGTACGTCGATTGAAAGGACAGTTAAAGAATGTTGGATTATCCGAGGAATTTTTAAATAGATCTGTAAATGAGAATGCATCTGGTGGTGAAAGGAAGAAAGGAGAAATGGTTCAATTAATTAATCTTGGAGGTAAAATTGCAATTTTAGATGAAATTGATAGTGGATTAGATATTGATGCTTTAAAAGTAGTTTCTGATCAAATCAATAAATCAAGAGAGGAAAATAATACCGGTTTTATTCTTGTTACACATTATAATAGATTGCTAACACATGTAAAACCAGATGTCATTCATGTTATGAGTAATGGTAAAATTATTAAATCTGGAGGCCCTGAATTAGCAGTTCAGCTTGAAAATGAAGGCTATGAAAAACTAATTACAGTTTAAAATTATTTGTTATTTGTACCATTAGAGAGAAAAATGTTTATTGAGAGCTAAATGATATAATGATTATGGTATGGCTGGAGCGTTTTATTGTTTTCACTTTAATCCTTTCAATTTTTTTCCCCTTATTAAATAAGGTTGTACGGCTTGCTTCAAGGACATGGGATAATAGAGAATATTTGGAAAGAGAGCGGGTAATCAAGACCGTATTTATTGCACCTTTACTAGTATTCTTTGTTTTTATCTTGGTTTATTATGGGGTGATTATAATACTGGACGTGTTAGTATTAGAAGGTTAATTGAAGTGCAGTTCAATAATCTTCTTTGGACATTCATTCTCCACATATAGGACATTATTCTCTTCACATAATTTTCTTGATTTTGGTGAAACAATCCCTTCAGGTAACCAAATAAGTGAAAATTTCTGAAATTTTAAATTTTCGATAATTTTTTCTGCATCTTCTAGGTTTCTATAGATCAATAATCCATCTGCTTTATCATGAACTTCATCTAAACTCTTCAAGGTTTGTATTCCCAGAAATTCATCCATAAACGGATTAATTGGTATAATTGAAAAACCTCTGTCATGTAGCAGTTTTGGTACAAAATATCCTGCTTTATTTGTTTTCGAAGATACTCCCATTACAACTATACGTTTTGGGGTTGATAGAAATTCAATCATTGTCTTTGTATCATTTTCCATAATTACACAAAGTTCTCATAATTAAGTAATTTAGTGTTATGATACTGGATTGGAGAAATTTTATAAACTTATTCTGTTAATGGCTCAGGTTTATTCATTAATTCACCACATTTACTACATTTACGTAATAGTTCAGAGTTAA
>JAOUKW010000543.1 GCA_029882335.1 Candidatus Heimdallarchaeota archaeon
GTGCTGGTAATCCTGGTAGTGGTGAGGCTTTGGTTAATCCAAATAGTGTAATAATTGATCCTGTTATTAATGCTATTAAAATGAAAAAAAATCCTAAGAGGTAAAATTCCAATGTTGCTCTGTATAGTAAACTGGAATAGAATAAAATATCTCCTATTCCCAATTGTGTTCTATTTTTTGAGATATATACCGGTAGTCCGGATTTACATGTTTGAATTATGCTAGTTTGAAATTGTTCAGGAGTCATCTTGAAAATAGAATTGGTATTTTTTTTAGGTTTACCAATTATTTTGGATAATGGACCTAAAAATACTGAGTATAAATCGTATATAGCCATTAATGTTGAAAATACAATTAGAGTGATTAGATCTAAATATAATCCAACTATTCTTCCTAATCCAACTGCACCTAGTAAAATACCCAAATTACGTGTTCTTATTTTGGTTGAACCTATAATATAACTATAAAAAAAATAAATAACAAAAAGCAACAAAACAATCTCAATTATCCATAACATACTTTGTTGGATTTGATTGTTCAAATTGATTTGATACATTTCATATAATAATAACAATAATGAAAAAGTAATAATTGATCCGTATAAAGCCCTAATGAAATTATTTTTCAGTTTTTTGAATACTAATACAAGAATAAAACTACTAATCATCAATAAAACAATAAATGTAATGAAAATTTCAGATGAAATAGTATAAATAGAGTCACTTGATTGTATCCCTACTTTTGAGTCTGTATCCTGAATTTTTTTTGTTTCAAAGAATATTTTACTACCAAGTGTAAAATATAGGATTAAAGTAAATGAGCCAATTATCATTTGTTGAATGAAACCGTAGAAATAATATGATAGATACTTCTGGTGGTGTGTTGATAAATTCACTTTTATTCAAGTCCTTTAATTTTTGATAGTTGTATATCTGTGATACAGGCATTATCATCAATTTTTGGTGGAGTTATATTTAGATAATAATAACCTTGTTGTAAATTTTCAAAATATGCCAGTTCAACAATAAATCTAAATTCTTCAACAGTTGATTTTATGCCTTCTCGCGGTAATCCTAAGAAATTTCTATGGGCTAATAATTTACCACCGTCTGTTTCTTTATCTATTGATGGTAAATCTAGGATTAGTCCATTAATTTTATTATTTTTCAGGTCATGTATCATTTTTGCTGCAAAGGGATCTAAAAACAGCGGATCCTCTCCTGAAAAGTCATGAAATTGATCAAGAGTCGAACTATATGTCTTCAAAGCTATGAAAGTCACTGATGGATGAAGATTTGTTATTTGCTCTGAGATATCATCCCATTTAATACATTCATCATCCTGATCATAAGTTTTTGTTAAATCAATAAGATACAATATTCCATTGAGGTGTTTATTTGGAATCGCACTCACTGGTATGCCATTATCCACAATATGTAATGATGTTTCTAAATGAGTTAAATTATGAGGTGAGTAATTATGGATTGTTACATTACATGAACCTCCTCTGAGAATGTCTCCTACAAATATATTCTTGACTTCAAAGGTTGATATTTGAAATGGTGGTAAATAAAATGCACCAGATGATTTTGGTGTTGGATTGAATTGCACCTCTCTACTAGCACTAATAGGTGAACCTAATGTATAGGTTTCTTCTCCAATTTGTACTTTCAATCTTATCATAAACCATACTATGATTTACCATTCATAAATCAAAGCAAATATCATTGTAATATTATTTGGTTATTGTAAAAGAATGAATCATTTAGGTCTATGGTGTAGTAAATAGTAATATTCCTTTATAGAAGAAATAAATACCAATCATTTGTACTACATGATAGATATCATTATGATTAAAGTGTTTATGTAATGAAAATTTTGATGCTTGAATAGCTGCAGATATGAAAGATATAATTACTCCTATGATAATCCAAATGGAACTTGGATCATTCCAAACAATTAACGAATATATCTTGAAAATCAACACTAAGACCATAGATGGTGCGTATTCTATAATTACGTATTTGAATTGATTTTTTGATCTTATATTGTAAATAAAAATCATTGATTTTATAATTGATATTGCTACAAATACAATAATCACAATTTCATTGGAAATGGATGAGTAAATTGTACCTAATAACATGAATAAACTAGCCATGCCTATACATAGATATGTTGCCTGTTTTATACGATAGATGGTTTTTTCAGTGAAATTATCCTGAAATCCATGGTCTGTACCTCCTAGTACTGCACCTACACAAAGAAAAGCGAGGGATATAATCCATAATGCAGTTGAAGTAAGTACT
>JAOUKW010000544.1 GCA_029882335.1 Candidatus Heimdallarchaeota archaeon
ATTTAGATTACTTTGTTTACAAACCCATGCTCTTCTTAAATACAGATTAGATACTCAGGCAATGAACTCAATTCAAAGGGCAAAAGATTTATTGGAAAAAATTGATCCATCTGAATTTTCACAAGGCAATACAAGGGATAATTTTCTCTATAATAATCCACATTCTTCAAATATATTCTATGACAGAGGATATCTTTCTGGAGATATGATATATCTGTTATTTCTAGAAATAATTCAAGGGATGCATGTAAATACAGATAACCAACAATTGAAGGAGTTAATTACCGAAGGTTTGTCATTAACCAAAGATAACCATCCCTATGCAATTGAATTTATATTTCTTTCAAGGATTATCGAAAATAAGTTTTTTACTTTCAACGAGATTTCTGATTTAAAAAATCAATTGAATTTAGATTCTATACCATTTTTCTGTGTGATGTCAAAGATAATATCTAAAAATACGTCTATAATTGGAGAATCTGAAACCATTGATAGGACACTTGTTGAAGACCTCGAGGGAATGAGTAAAGAACTTAAAACAAATAATACTATTTCTCATAGAATATATCGAGAACTACCAAATCTATCAACAAAAGCTGATAATTTTGATTTAAAATTTATAGAAAATATCCATTTTGATGAAATAGGAAGACAAATAGAGGATACTTATTATACTTCTATTTTTTCAAAATACTTCTCAGGAAGTCCTGCTAATGATATAAAGATAATATTTAGATTACAATTCTTAGCTAATATTGCACTAGATTTGTTTTTTGAACAAGAGTATAAAAAAAGTTTAAACATTTTTCTATATCTAAAAAATGAATTATCAAACAGAAATAAACACCTGATTAATATTTTCCAACCTGTAAGAATTAAATTCCTTAAAGAGAAAAGAGAAGCAGAAATAAATAAGGAAAAATTTTATCAAAACCAAACCTTAGTTGATTTAGGTTTAATATATTATTTTATTGGATTAATATATTTCAATATGAATAAATATTCAGAAGCACATGAATATTTAAAACTAGGATTAATTGAAAATTTATCTGTAAAAGAACGGGATATGGGTATTATATACATCCTAATTGGAAATATTTTCTATAATCAAGCGAAATATAAAGATGCTATTAAGTGTTTTTCATCCTCTCAATTTTATATAGAATCTTTCGGATTCATTGAAGATAAACTTATTTATCGATATAATTTAATCTCTGCGTTGATAAAAAATATGGAATTTGATAAGGCAAATATTTCGCTAAATGAACTACGTACAATAGCAATTGATTTGAATAATATGGATTATTTAACTCTGATTCGTGATAAACAGGCGGAAATTGAAACTTATAAGGAAAATTATGAAACTTCAATACAATTATTATATGAAAGCCTAGAACACTGGAATATGGTTAAAAATACCTATCAAACTGCTCATACCTTCTTTAGAATTTACTTTATATCTGAAAAAATAGGTCTTTCAGAAAACTCCACTGAATTATTGCAAAAATGGAAAATTTTCGAGATGAGCACCAATAAATTTCTTATGTTAACATACCAAATTTGTTTATTATATGATTTACAAAAGCGTGATACCAAATTATCTAATGAAACATTATATCAAATTATTAGATCATTAAATAATTATGATCTAACCGATGAGTTTAGATTTGTTGGATTGGCTATATCACTTTTTTATATTAAATCCACGTCTTCACCATATATCCATCAACAAAGTATTCTTCTTGATGCGATTAATAAAATTGATAATAATGATCTTAAAACCAAATTGTATGAAGTCTATTCTATGATTATCGAAGGAAAAAATAAAAAAATTATATTAAATCGTATATATGATATTGTATTTAAAAATTTATTATTACTGTTTAATTTATAGCCTACAAGCATTTATTGGTCCACTATTGCTACCACAAAATGCTGAAGTCTGACTTGTCAGGAATACTAGTAATAGAGTAAACCCTATTAGTAGTATCTTATTCGTATTAAAAATTTTTACAAATTTAATCATAGAATTAATAATAGATTTGTTATTTAAACTCATAGAATAATAATTTAATTAAATTTTTATTTTGTATCTATCAATTTTCAAATTTACACAAAATCCCTGTCAACATTTAAAATTAACACTTAATTGATAGTTATTATTCAAAATTGTATTTCAAAATAATTTGCTTAACTGGAATTATTTATAAAGAATTGGTATATATTAATATTAGATGACCGAGCAATATGAATTGGAACATAGCGTAGGATTTCCTAAAGTTATATTTAATGGACATATC
>JAOUKW010000145.1 GCA_029882335.1 Candidatus Heimdallarchaeota archaeon
ATAGTAATCAAAGGTACCATCTGTTAGATGCTGAAATATTATAGATAATGTATTATCTAATTCTTGTATTCTGGTGCCTGTATACATATTTTCTAATTTTCTTGAATTAGGATCTACCTGTATCAGCCACCATTTAGCTGAGACACTACGATAAACATACAGAATTAGCCTATCTTCCTGATAAATGGTATCCTCATTAAATTCAAATTCTAAGATAATTCGAGTATTATTGTAATCATCAAATATCTCTCCAGCTTCCCAAAGTCTTGCAATTTCACGACCGGAATATCTATCATTCAGTAAATCATTGTAATAATCATCATTAAAACTCAATTTCCAGCAATCATAATGAAAATACAATTGCTTTCGACCATAAAATTTTCTATTCTCAGAGCTCATTTTTATCAGCATCTTTGGCTGATCTTCAAGTATATCCTCCAATGTTAGATTTTTTATTCTACATTGTTCATCTAAATGAGAGACATTTATGGTCATGGTTATATTGTGTTCATAGGTAAAAATATCTCCAGGATAGTAGGGATAATCATCACCAATGATGATTTCTTTTTTTGAGATCACCTGTTGTTTAATAAATCCAACTTTGTTATAACTGATATTAAATTTATTCCAAGTGTAGTATGTATCTTCAATCACATGGTATCTACCACTATCTGGAATACGAAGGTGTTGGATTAAATCAACAGTGTTTTCAAATAAATCTTTGTCCAAGCAATTGTCTTCCTCATCATCCAAGGCGTAATATTCAACTATGAAATAATTCTCATCACTGGTAACACCAACTCTTAACTGTACATACTCTGGTATGATACGGGTAATTTCATTAACACTACTATGTATCTTCTCCCAATCAATCCTAGGTTCAAACTTATCCTCATCTAAATCTGGTGCATAGGAAAATGACAATCCAAATATCATGATTCTATTGGTTTCTGTTTTCTTCATGAAGACATTACCAACAAATTCCCATTTATTATTAACCCAAACCCATAATTTCTGTTTTCCCCGATATCTTGCCTGTAATATTGGTAACTGAAGATCACTTGATTGAAGTATCTCTTGATCCATATGTTGATAAACATCGATCATATATTTAGGATTGGAAATACTGTACAGATTACAAGATGATTGCATTAATATTTGGTTGATAGAATTTGAAAATATACCAATAGCTGGTGTCTCATCTTCAATGATCATGAGGGTGTGTTTTCCTCGTTGAATCAGCCACCCATATGTCTTATCTAACAAAGTGTCTATCTCATCAGATAATTCTGTTAGGTTAAGATGGATTTTTCGCCATATCTTTTTAAGATGGTAAATTGATTGTGGATAATTATCTGGATACTGCTCCAAATATCCCAATCTCAGCAGTAACCATGGAGACAAATACATAAATTGATGGTAAATTCTATCAGTATCCATTTTTTCATGTCGACTTACCAGTTGGAGCAATAATAAAACTATATCATTGCCAAAATAATTTAGATCTCTACCATTCAATCGTTCTAACTCTGGATTGATGAGTTCCAATTTTTTTTGATGTGGCCGGATATATCGATTAAATATAATTTTTCTACAATCATCAATTATATCTATTATATTGCTATGTTTTTGATCCCATATCTGGATTTCACGGTTGATATCATTGATAATATCTCTATTCCTTCCTCCATCTGTGATAATCTTGGATAACTGTTGAAGCAGCTCTTTTATCGATGGTTCAGGGATGATTTTATTTATGAAATCAATGGAATTTGTTATCTTCAGGATTTCCCATTCCACTGCCTGATGTAGATTTATTCTTGGTTCAAGATATTTAATTGGAGGTGGTTTTGACGTAGTTTTACTATGATCATTACACAATTGATATTCTTTTCTACTCCGATATCTTGTATTTATCTCTGATTTATGTTTATATTTTGTGTAATTGATGAATAAATCAGTATAACTGATAAACTGCCGTTTATTCACCAGGGATATCTTGTACAAATCAATATCAATATCATTCAATTGTTGAGTCTCTGCAATGTTAAAATATCTGGCAACATCTGGTATCAACGTCATGGCTTTGGTGATTAGTGTATTTGCTTTCAATTCCTCCACAGTTAAATCTTCTAGAGCAAACTTGTTTTTTTTAGTTAAAATTGGACTTCTTCTACTTTGAATAAATCTTTGTGTATAATCTTTCAGTACAGGTATATTGACAATATCTGCACGAATATTACTATCATCATGGTAGATAATAATCCGATGATCATCAGATATTTTTGTTCTCTTGTTTCGGGGTGGTGCTGGTAGGTTCCAAATCAGTTGATGACATGGATAATTTCCATGCTTTACCTTGTTCATCTGATATATATCCGATGTATGTGCTGTTTTTTCTGCATCATTGATGATATACACTGTATCTGCATTTAATTCCCTGATCCATTCCATGATATCCGGTTTGGTGTATTGTTCCTCTCCTAACAAACGAATATTATTGAATTCATTCCATCCACTAAGAATAATCACATCTGCATCTAGTACAGGTAATTTTCGATGTTGAAGAAAATTATTTACAGATACAATTTCTATCCTATCCACATCATGCTGAATATCCTTTGATCTCAGTCTTTGATGGATGAATATATTGAAAAATCCCATAATATCCAATAGCACAATGGAAGCATCAGAATGTTGTTCCACCACATAAGGAATGAGATGTTGATATGTTGCGATCCAAGCAGCGGAATTACCTGATGCATCTGCAGATGCAACACTCAAATATTGAATGATCGTGGTATCAGAGTATTTACTTTTAGTAAAGGGGATGGAAAGATCGTTAGTTTTGACATAAGGTGTGTCTAGATACTTCTGTGTATCACTGTGATATGGTTTCATGATGATTGATAGTTTTTTGTCACTATAAGAATTTGAAAACGCATAACGATCATTACTATGTGCATAATTATTCTGTAGTAATTGTGTTATTTCATCTTTATCTCCTTCTAATCGTTTAATCAATGCAAGGATGAGTAAGTGTAATTCTTCTCTTGTTTCACCCCATTTTTCAGCAGTATCCAGACAGATTATTCCCTGTGGTATGGCAACGAGTTTATTGTGGATTCTAATCTCCTTTTTATACTGCTCAAGAATGATTTTAGAGTATCTACTGAGTTGTTTCCCCGCAGTAGATAGTATATTGGATTGAAATGAATGGAATTCATCATCATAAAGTGGTCTGGTTTTAAATGCAAAATTCAATCTCACCTTGTCCTCTCCCTTTCCGTAAAAATCAAAATCTAAACCAGAGGTAGTTTTCAGATCAAGAACCATCATTGGTCTCCATATGTTTCTATTTGAGATACGTATGCGTTTGAACACCACATAATCTGCTCTTCCATGTTGAGTTCCTTCTTGTAACTTTACCTCAGCAGCGATAAAGTAACCTTGATTTTGCCAATCATATTCATCACCATATCTGATGAAATGAGAGATGGATTTATGTTGAGGTAATCCATAAGACATGAATTCATGGCATCTTGATCCCAGTGTTTGTAGGATCTGTGTTTTTTTCTCCCAGAATTTGTTAAATGCTTCTAGGTTAAAATAACCAGTATCTACCAGATAAGATTCTATTCCATGTTGCTTGACGAATTTCTTGAATATCAGATAATTTATCTCTTTTTTATCCTTATTTTCTTCAATAATCTGGGTTATTCTTGTTGTGTCCTGATAATGCTCGTAATGCAAACGTACGTCTTCAATAATGAGTTTTAATATGGTATCCATATCTCTCATGAAGCTATGTGGTTTCTCTTTTTTAGGAGATTGCATTCTTGAATTCACACCTTTTCGTCCGCCAATATAGACCCAATCTAAAAATGGGAGTAGATCCAACACTAAACGGTTAAGATAACCATATGATGCATATGCTGGTACGTTATACCGAAATAATTGTCTACATAGTTCATACATGTGAGCTCTGATCATATCAATGAAATCAAGTTCAGGTAGTGTTGGATGTGCTAGATATACCTTACCGAAATTTGGATGTGCATAATAGTGATAATACCCTCTTTTTGTGATATCATCAAGGGAAAAAGGATAGAGTTTCATCGCATAGTCTCTTAAAATCGATCCTGCAAAATTAAATAACAGATTTAATCCACCAATATTTCCATTATGCCAGTTATATACTCGCTTGGTTTCTGTATTTCCAGGTATTGTCTCGAATATGAATCTAAGAAAATTTTTTCTCATATTTCTCTCTGCTTTGAATATATGTGAGAATTCAGGATTTCCATCTTGTTTACTTTGCTTCCAATTGTGTTGTGCTCTTTTCCAAATTGCTTTTGTGGATTCGTACAAATGGTTTACTTTTTTGTTTGTTCTATCTCTTAACAAACGATTAAGTGATGATAACCCTGTGATATAAGCAGTTGATATAGGAATTGCAGGATGTATCTCTGAGGGTATTGATTCTTCTATTAGTATATATACATAAGAGTTTAGTAATTATTAAACTTTAACTTAAACGAGTAAAATTTTTATTAATTAAATCAAATTAAGTTATTTAAACTATGTAAAATGGAAATAATATTTTATACATCATAGATCTAATGAATAAAATTTAATCTTTTGAATTCTGTGGTTTATATACTGTACTATTTATTATTAGTAGGTCACAGGTCTAATGAATAGAATATTGGTGTGATATTATGCCTCAAGTAATCTCTGCAGTAAAAATTCAGTTGAAAAATATTGATAAATCAGGTGATTTCTCAAGATTAAAGCAGATTTTAGGAAGAGATAAAAGAGTCATTAAGGCATATATCGGTGTGATACATGAGAATGAACAGGAATTAGTGACAGAAGGTAAATCAGGTAAATACAGGATTGATAGTGGATTACTTGATAAGTTAACTTTAACTACATCTATTAAGAATTCTATGAATTCAATTAGAGATGCTGTTAAGCATGATTTTAAAAAGAAATTTCAACGTATCAGCCTGAATGAGATAAAGGAATGTCGCGATGTAGCAATTGGTCAATATCTAAGTTTTTTAGAACTTAAGAAAATACAGAAACAAAGTTCATTACCTAAAACTCTGCAAGGAGTTAGACAAATTAATGGACGACGTTATTCACTTGGAAAGAGGAAATTATCCATCATGGACTCCATGGATACCAATCTGGGTATTTCATTAGATGGGAAGAACAGAGTTACACATAATTCAATATCAATTCCAATTCATTTGAATGCATATGCCAAAAATAAACTTGAAAATGGTGAGTTACGTACTGTAAGTCTATACAAAAAGGATAATAAATATTATACCTCATTTGCTATTCAAAAAGAAACTACCCCTTATCAACCGGATAAGAGTTTGAAGAAGGCAGTATTGGGAATTGATTTAGGTATTAATAAAACCGCAACTACAGTTCTGTATACCGAAGACGCAATTTTAGAAGAAAGGACTTGGAGACAGGATGAAAAAATCAGCTCTTTGAGTAAACTCGAGGATAGAATTTCAAATCTTCAAAGACAATCTAAGCTCAGGGAAATTAATATATTAGTGAGAATTTTCGATTATCATTCAATGAAACTATCTTCTTTGAAGAAATTCAAATCAATTAGAAAGTATTGCTTGGATATCATTAAACAACTGAAATTTCTTAGAAAGATGTCAAAAGATCCATCCGTAGTTAAAATCAAACTTGATAAATCACTAAATACGATATATACAATATTAAATTCTGTTAACTTAAAAAATTTACATAAAAACGAAATTAAATCTCTGAGAAAACTCCGATTTACAATTGCTAATCTTTCAATAATGTTAGATAAATTAGATAAAACTTCTGGAATTTATAAAAAATTGAAGAAATTAAAAAATAAAAGAAGTAGAATATCATTGGATTATGATAGAAAATTAGTTGCAGAATTAACAAATTACATTTCTGAACTATCAAACAAATATAATCTATCAGTTGCAATTGGTGACATAAGTGGTATCAGAAATAGAGGAAGAAAAGGGAATTTCAAGGGTAGAAAATACAGAAAGATGTTAAACACTTGGAGCTTTTTTAGATTTACAGAGATGTTGAAATTCAAGATGAAGGCAATTGGAATGGAAAGACGATTGCTCTCTGTACGTGAGTCTTGGACCTCTATCATGTGTTTCAAATGCAACACAAAAGGCATTCGTCCCAAACAATCCTATTTCAGATGTACAAATAGTTCCTGCAAATGGCAGGGAAATGCCGATGTGAACGGTGCCATCAATATTGCCAAAAGAGCAATAAAATATTTTAAGCTTACACCAAAAGTGTTTTTTGGTTTAAGAGGACTAGGTCGCCACCTACTTGTAGGACGACCGAAGGCTCAAAAATTGTCTCAAAAACAATCAGTGAGAAGTCCTATTCTCCCTAGGAGAAACGTTAGTCAGCAAATAAATCTCAATGATTTCTTTGCGAGTGATCTACTAATGGAAAAAAACACGGAAAACCCGACTTCAATGAAACCTCAAGGGAAGAGAAGCGGTAAGAAGCCACAGAATGAAGTCTCTGCTAATTCTTATGATCTAAAGGTCATACAGAAGTCTGGTGACGACCGGCAGAGAAAGGGCAGAACGTGTAGTACATAGTACAATTAATTGTACGTACAAATTAGATCATGTAACCAAAATTCAATGGCAACGGCAAATACACAATTACCCAGTGCGTAAAATAATCTATTATTCATTTTCATGAATTTCAAATCTATCTTCATATTTTTGTCTTCAGGTAGCATATTTGTAAATGCAATACCTGCTAGTGAGAAAACAAAGAATATTTCGATGTTTAGACCTACAAAAATAACAAGTGCACTTTCACCTCCAACAGTCCAAAATGCAGACCTATTTGTTATTGGTACCAGTAATGCGTTCCACCATTCATTGAAGAAATCCATACCAGTATATGCAAGTCCTGCAAATACAGAATTCCAATTCTTCTTCTTGATTTCATGAGAATAAACATATATGACAAATCCCATCATGGGGATGATATACCATTTAAATCCATCATCAGGTATTTTTCGTAGTAAGTCAAGTGCAGTTTGAGTTTCAGGTGTGACCATGTTGAATCAATTTGAAATGATGAAATTATAAATATTTGCTGTGTTGTATATTAAAATAAACTATTTAGTAGTTGTAAACTACGATTATTTAAGTGATATCGAATTCTTATATAAACTCTTTATCAACGAATTACAAAATTTTTTTGATTTATGTAATGTATATTTTTTCAATTTAAAGTACCTACTAGGATAAAATTACTTAAATAATTGATACTTGATTTAAACTTTGAATATATTATGAAGAAGAAACATCAGTCGAAATCGGTATTTTTTGAACTTATTAGTGAAAACAATCATCAATCTATTGTTGATATTATCAATTCATATGAATACAAGGATTTTACGATCTTTCCTTTTTATTTTAATAGGAGGGATTTCTATGAGATAAAAGATGTAATAGAAACATTGAGTGAATTTAAAAGAGGAGCAAAAAAAGGAATTTGGGGTATATATGATAAGAAAACTCAACAATTATATGGTTATGTTGATTACTATTATGGTTGGGATGCTCATGAGATGGAATTAAATATAGTCATTCATCCGGATAACGCTAATAAAGGACTAGGTAAGGAAGTGCTACGTTATATGATACGATATTTATTTGATAACTATTTTGTTAATACAATTTCTGGATGGTTTGATGAGGGAAATTCTGCAGCACAAAAGTTGTGTGATTCTTTAAAATTTAAATCATCAGGTATGATGAGAAATTACAAGCTGGTAAATGGTGAATATAGTGGTTTATACTGTTACAGCATATTAAGAAGAAACTGGGGGAAGGACTAATGCCACTTATAGGTGAGAATGTAGTTTTACGTGAAGTCCGGGTGGATGATAATCCATATTTTCAAATGTTAAGAAATGATATGGAAACGCAGGGCTTTAATCAGTCGCTTCCACCGGATTATACCATAGGAATGATTGCTAGTCAATCTTCAGAGAAAAAGTTTTCATTTGAAAGGGTAGATGGTAATTTTACAATAGAAGAAAAAAATTCAGGTATTTTTGTTGGTAGAATTAGTTACTCCGGTTATGAAAAACGTCATACTGCAGCAGTTGGGATTGCATTACTGAAAGATTTTTGGGGAAAAGGATATGGCTATGAGGCTCATGAACTGTTGTTGAAATTCTTGTTTCTTGAGCTAGGGGTTAGAGTCGTTCGTTGGTACACAACCAGTGAAAATATTGGATCATATAAATTAGCTCAAAAATCAGGATATCAAATATCTGTTAGAAAACCTGAAGCAATATTTAAGAGTGGTAAATTATTTGATATGTTGATGTTGGATTTAATAAGGGATGACTACTTTGCTCAACATCCTGAATTAACTGATGAATTGCGGCTATTACCTTAATTACCATAATTTCTGTAATAATGATCTAATTTACTCAAATGGACAAACATTACTCCAGATGTAACATTCTCATATATGTGGTTAATGCTCCCGTATGATGAACTTCATGATGAAATAGATGGAATATAATGGCAGATATCTTGATTTTATGGGTTGAATCATCCTCTGTATATTCTACTTCATGATCTAGTTGTTCCTCGCTTAGGTTATACAAATATTCTTCCAGAATTTGATGTCTTAGTTTCAGATAATCTTTAATTCCATTAATCGTAATTGTATCTGGTTTTTCATGCCACTGAGGGTCTTTACCCATTAACACATATAGCCAGCCTTCTTCTGCTGATGCGATATGGTAGATTAATTCTCCAGTAGTTCTCATTTCATCATTTGGTTTCCAATCATAATACATAGGATCAGTAGGGATTTTTTCAATTGCCAGATATAAATTATCCCTTATTTTTTCCCAGTTATCAAAAAAATCCGAGTTCATATATTACTCAGTATTTTATAATTATATAAATTTATAAATTTCAATATTCTAAACTAATTTCTGATCTAATTTGAAAAATAAATTATTTAATTCTTGACATTTATTATAACGAAAATTCACTTGGTAGTGAATATCAAATACTCGAACAAATAAATGGAATCTTAATACAAAATGCCCCATTAACAATAATAATAAATGTACTAATTTCAAGATATTGAATATTGGATTTGAATCATTATAAAAAAATAATAATTC
>JAOUKW010000545.1 GCA_029882335.1 Candidatus Heimdallarchaeota archaeon
ATAATGAATAATATAGACCCTAGCTGGGAGTTATTCTCTAAATATAATTCTAATAATTCACCCAACGGAGATGTTATTGTGATTACATCTAAGGGATAATTTGCAGTAATCGAATTTTGTGCATTAGTTATTGAAACATCAAGTCTTGCATAATAGTCTTCTAGGTTAATTTCACCAATATTTGGAAGCTTTAAATGGACATTAGATTGAAAAGCAAAATCAATATTCGGTTCTGCAATTCCTAAGAGATCTGTTGCTGTATCTATCCAAGTCCATAACTCTTTAATTATATCTGATGGAAGGTAAAGAGCACCAAATAGATATTCCCTTGGAAATAGTAAATTATTTTCGAAGTAATATTGTATATCTTGTTGTGTTAAATGCCAATAATTATCAACACCAAAAGTTGTAAATTCAAAAGATACGTTTATTAATTCACTTAGAGAAATATTCATGTCATATTTATCTGTAAGTTGATTATAAAATAAGAAATTTTCATTTGGCATGTAAGATTTACCCCCTACACCACCTGAAGATATTTTTAAATCATAAGGTATTATGATAAAAGATTCATCAGGATTATATTCATTGAATGGGAATGAAGGAAAATTCTTTAACAAATTGAAATATTCTTGTGTCCATGGCATAGTTTGCACTTCTACCACATCTAACCAACGCATACCCTTGAGCTCATCATAATTTTCTCCTAAAATTAGGAAAAAGTTGATTAGATATTCAATATAATGATTAATGACCTCTAGATTATTATTTGTAAACCAAGCTTCAAATCTTTGTTCAAAGTAGTTATACCATCTTCCAAATTCATAGTCTTGTGGTGTTTCATGAATAATTCTCAGTGCTGCAGAATCATTTTTTGAGATGAGATCATCAAAGTAAAATTGCTCTTGACTTTTTATCGCTATAAATATTTGTGAAATAATTAAACTAACAATAATAATTCCTACAAAACTAAGGAAAAGAAATCTTCTAGATGCATAAAAGTAATGAACAATTAATTTTGTGTTATCTCGGAGTTTTTTTACTGGTGATATCTCAATCTTTACTATTGTTGATTTTCTTCTTAGAAAATATAGGTAGCTAAGATGTAGAATCAGAAATATAGCGGAATAATAGAATATATATAGAAATATATCATAAAAGAATAGTATATAAAGTAAAAAACCATTTATTGCAAATAGGAAAGGATAAATGGGTTTAAGTTCACTTAGGCTAATTTGCCGTTTATGCTCCACAAACCATAAGAAAATTTTCATACATAATAAAGTGATCTAATTAACTTGAATTAATAAGCATTAAATTGATTTAAGGTGGTTAATTGTGCATTTTGAAAATTAAGTTAGATTTTATACCATTCAAGATTTTTGATAGCATACAGATTGTTTAATTATATTTGTGTCTATACAATGAAAACGATTTATAGTTTTAATATTCCCCTAAAGCTCCTTACACTATAAAATGAATGTGCGCTGTTGTGGTAAATAAATACAGTATTATAACGATTATCTCCAAAAATTGCTCCTCCTAGCTTTCTTATTTTGGAATTAGTTTGAAGCCAACTAGATGTTTTTGTATCAAAGTTCCCGTATTTCTGTAACAGTTGATACTGTTCCTCTGATAACAGTTCTATTTTCATTGCTGTAGCAATATCTATGGCATTTCCTGCTGGAAATATCCCTTTTTTTTCTCTTAATTGCTGTCCCTGAAGGTCATAACAAATATTTCTTCTTCCAGAGGGACTCTCAGCAGCACAATCAACAAAATAAAATTGATCTTCCATATTCTTATTAAATATAATATCTGGTTCACCATTTGTAATTTCCATCGCGTAAAGGGATCTTATTTTATCTGTGTCATCTTCAAGTTTGAATTCCACATCTTTCCATTCCAATCCAACATGCCTCTTTGGATATTGATAAAATCTCGATTTTACAACATTTATTAGATCTTTAATTTTTTCTGTTGAAAGTTCGTTATTAATTAAATTAAGATCAAATTGAGACATTTTTGGTGTGATTTTTTTTTTAGTAGTCATAACAATTCCAGTAACTAATTAACACAATACAACCACTCCTTTATATATGAAATTTTTTATTTAATATTTAAGTTTGTTTTCAATTATATTTATTCAACTAACAAAAAGCTAATTTTTTATATGGAGAGCTACTATATAAAATATTGAATAAGATAGAACAAAAATCAAATGAGATAACCATAAAAGAACACAAAATTATCATTAATGATTTGATAATCTTCACAATTTATTAATCGATACTAATT
>JAOUKW010000146.1 GCA_029882335.1 Candidatus Heimdallarchaeota archaeon
CTATTTTACATATTTCTTTGAGTAATTTTGCTTCATCATTGGAAATTACGAGATCCTTTCTCGCGGTGCTATAAGCTCGTTCTAAAATTCTCATTCTTCCCTCAAATAATTCATGCCTTTCATTTTTAGTTATAATCCCATCTGCCATGGCTTTATCAAGGGAATCAGAATAAACATCAAGATCAGTTATTATATTGGTTATGAGTAACTCTTCTTCTACTGTAATAATACCATCTTCCAATGCAATATCCTTTAGGTTTTTCCATACTTTTTGCGTAATTGCATTATCAGACGAAAAGTCCACTTACTAAAATATTGTTTATTAACATATTAATCTATCTAATCATGAGTATATTTAAATAGATACTCACTTATACATTTTAGTTATAGTTCAATTAGGTGGAAAATCAGGTCAATTTAGAATTACATAATCTGATGATTCGGTGTCAACAATGTAGTTTAGCAAATTCACGTACACAAGTTGTAATTGGTGATTATGGGCCAATATATGGTATGTTATTCATTGGTGAAGCTCCAGGTCAAGAAGAAGATCGAATTGGTCGTCCCTTTGTTGGTAGAAGTGGTAAGTTACTGGATGAAATGCTATCTCAGTTGGGGCTTGATCGATCCAAAGTTAGTGTGTTGAATATTAATAAATGTAGACCTCCAAATAATCGAGCTCCTACACCAACTGAGATGGAGATTTGTGGAAGTAATTGGTTGGATAAACAAATAAAAAATCTTGTTCCCAAGTTAATCATTACTTTGGGAAGTACTCCATTGAAATACTTCTTTCCTAATGCTAAAATGACTGCATCAAAGGGTAATCTACTTGTTCTAAATTCAGGTATTCCTGTTTATCCATTATTCCATCCATCGTATATTCTAAGGAAGCGTAATCTGTACCAAGAATACAAGAAAGACTTCATTGCTATGTATAAATACTATCTGAAATTGAAAAACTTAGACCAAATAATTACTCCAATCGAGAATAATCAATCGAACTTGGATAATTTCTTTTAATAACTAATCAAGTGTATTTCAAATAATTATAACTAATATTAAGAAAAATACAATATTTATTTTTGTGTACGGAAAATTTATGTAACAAGTCTCAATGCCATTTGCTATAGGGGATGTGATATGATGATGAAGAAATTATTTAACCTCGTTACTCATTTAAGAGCTATACTTGTAAAATCCTTCTCCAGTTTTCATACCGAGTTTGCCTTCTTCAACTAATTTAACAAGAGTGGGCGATGGAGTATAACAACTACCCAATTCCTTTTCGAAAGTACGCATAGATGCCAGAGCAACGTCAAGACCTGACATATCTGCCAATACAAATGGACCTGCAGGAAAACCAGACCCTAATACGGCAGCTTGATCTATGTCCTCTTTGCTTGCAACACCTTCATCCAATAATTTTACAGCCTCATTTAACATAGGTACTAATAATCTGTTGACTACAAATCCCGGTGAATTTTTCACTTTAATCGGTGTTTTACCGATTGATATTATGAACTCATATGCGTGTTGCATGTATTGATCTGCTGTATTTTCACCATAAATTACTTCAACTAATTTCATAGCTTCTGCAGGATTGAAAAAATGTAAACCTAATACTCTATCAGGGTTTTCCACAACTGATGCCATTTCGACTACTGATAGTGTTGATGTATTGGAAGCTAGAATTGCATCTGCTTTGGCATTATCAGATAACGTATTGAATATTTGTTTTTTAACTTCCATATTTTCAAAAACAGCCTCTATTACAAGATCCGCCGATTTTGTAGCTTCTGCAAGATCAACAGAGGTTTTAAATCTTTTACTTAATTTTTCCCCTTCTGCAGGAGTCATCTTATTTCTCTCTATTCCATCTCGGATCTTGTGTTTAATCCTCTTGATTCCTTTATCCAGAAATGATTGTTCTGTATCGACGATGGTGACATTTCTACCTGATCCTGCAATGACATATGCAATACCTGAACCCATGGTGCCAGCACCGATAACTACGACATTTTCAATAGTCATGGTATTATTGAATTCAATTGATTATTTAAATTTCAACATTACATGCCTATTAAATTGTAAGAATGTTAGTATCTAGGAAATAATCTAATCAACTAGACGAAATCTAACATAAAAAATATTCTAGTTAACTAGCGGTATATCTAGATATCTTCTTCTACTCGAAGTAGGGGGTTTATAGCCTTTGTTTCCTGTGGAGTATGGCGGATTTTGTTTAAATAAGTAGTAATTTATACATAAAATATCTCCTGTTATTTCTGTTGTAAATTCGTCTGAAAATGATATATTTTGGTATTTCATCGATGGATTTTTGCATTAATTAAAATCGGCTGTATTTGTAATATCTTGCGTTACAAGATAAAAAAGCACTTACGGACGAATATTCCTGATAAAAATTGATAAAAAATTTCTAGAGAATTAATAGGTTATACCTGTGTATACTTACTTGCCTAAACATTTTAAAGTAACTAAATTTTACAAATAGTGCTGGGGATTTCATCAATATTCGCGGTATTCCGTGTGTTTATATTGAAATTGGAATTCTTTATATATAATTAATAAATATTTAATGAAGAGGATTTTATGGAGCAGATGACTCATCACCGTGAATACGGTTTAAAATTTAACAGATATTATACAAAAGAAGAGAAACATCCATATGATGGTGTTGACTGGTCATTACGTGATGTTATTTTGTCAAGCTATGAAGGAGAAGTACTATTTGAACAAAACGGTGTGGAGTTTCCTACATCCTGGTCAAGTAATGCAGTGCAAATCGTCACTTCTAAATACTTTCATGGTCAATTAAACACTTCTCAACGAGAAACATCTCTCAAACAATTAATTGATCGTGTAGCTGAAACAATTGCTCAATGGGGACTGGATGAAGGATATTTTTCTGATCAAAAAGATTATGAAATTTTTAAACATGAGTTAATTGATATCCTCCTCCATCAAAGAGCCAGTTTTAATTCACCCGTCTGGTTCAATTGTGGAACTGTGGAAAAACCACAATGTTCCGCTTGTTTTATTAATTCCTTGGAAGATAATATGGAAAGTATATTGAATCTTGCCAAAACCGAGGGATTAATATTTAAATTTGGTAGTGGTTCAGGAGTAAATGTATCTAAATTAAGAGCAAAAGGAGAACCACTAAGCACAGGTGGAACTTCAAGCGGTCCATTATCTTTTATGAAAGGTTATGATGCCTTTGCAGGTTCTATCAAGTCTGGAGGAAAGACACGAAGGGCTGCCAAAATGGTTCTTATGGATGTTGATCATCCTGATGTAGAGGATTTTATAGAATCCAAAGTTGCAGAAGAGAAAAAAGCATGGGCTTTAATCGATGCTGGATATGATGGTTCATTTACCGGCGAAGCTTATTCATCAATTTTCTTCCAGAATGCAAATCACTCAGTACGAGTAACAGATGAATTTATGGAGGCAGTAAAAAATGATACTATGTGGGAACTTCGAGGAAGAGTAGATAACAAAGTACTCAAACGAGTAAAAGCAAGAGAATTACTCACACAAATAGCAGAGGCAACCCATCTATGTGGTGATCCTGGACTACAATACGATACCACGATTAATAACTGGCATACCTGTAAATCAACTGGAAGAATAAATGCATCAAATCCCTGTTCTGAATACATCTTTCTTGATGATACGGCATGTAACCTTGCTTCTATAAATTTAATGAAGTACAGAAAGGAAGATGGTAGTTTTGATATACGAGGATTTATTCATACCATCAACATTCTAATTGCTGCCCAAGAAATAATTGTTGGAAAGGCTTCTTATCCCACAGAATTGATTGAGAAGAATTCTCATATCTACCGAACTTTAGGTCTTGGTTATACTAATCTAGGTGCTTTATTGATGTCACTCGGTTTACCCTATGATTCTGATGAGGGAAGAAATGTAGCTGCTGCTATTACATCGTTGATGACTGGCCAAGCATACTTACAAAGCTCTCGAATAGCTGCAAATTTGGGTCCATTTTCTGATTATGCAAGAAATAAAGATGATATGATTGATGTTATGCAAATGCACAGAGGAAATGCACAACGCTTAAAATCAACTGCAGTAGATACCAAACTCTTCGAAGCAGCAAGAATGGTATGGAATGAAGTAATTGAATCCGGTAAAGAATTTGGTTATCGCAATGCACAGGCTTCAGTACTTGCTCCAACCGGAACCATCTCATTCATGATGGATGCTGATACTACTGGAATCGAACCTGATATTGCTTTGGTTAAATACAAAAAACTTGTTGGTGGTGGATATATGAAGATGGTCAATACCACAGTTCCAATGGCTCTGAGACGATTGGGTTATGATGATACAACTGTGGATAAAATCATTCAATATATCGATGAGCACGGGATGATTGAGGGCTGTCCTGATCTAGATACAGCACATCTACCCGTATTTGATACGTCTATCAAACCTTCTGGAGGGTCTCGTACTATTCATCACATGGGTCATGTAAAGATGATGTCTGCTACCCAACCATTCCTTAGTGGTGCAATCTCTAAGACTGTTAATATGCCCGAGGATTGTACCGTGGAGGAAATAACTGAGACATATATCAAGGCATGGGAGATGGGTCTTAAGGCAATTGCAATTTACAGAGATAATTCCAAGAGATTACAACCACTGAATACCAAATCAACTGAGGAAGAAGAGAGCTCGAATGTTCTAGAAAAACATGATATCCAACCACGAACTCCCTATCGTCGGAGATTACCTGAAACTAGAAATTCACGTACTCATAAATTTGAGGTAGACGGTCATGAGGGTTATATCACCGTGGGATTGTATGAGGATAACACTCCCGGTGAAGTGTTTATTCAGATGTCCAAACAGGGATCTACACTTGGTGGTGTTATGGATTCACTTGCAGTATTGATATCTATGAGTTTGCAGTACGGTGTACCCTTAAGTGTATTAACCCGAAAGTTTGTACATACCAAATTTGAACCCAGTGGATATACATCAAATCCAAAAATTCCAATGGCATCGTCCGTTATTGATTATATCTTCCGATGGTTAGCATTAGAATTTCTTCCATCTGATGAAAGACCTGGTGTGATTGATTATTCCAAACTATCTGATAATCCCATTCCTGAGAAAGAAGTTTACTCCGGTCAAAATGATGAAATTAAAGGAGATAACAAAATTTGCTATAATTGTGGTGCTATTGCTGTTAGATCTGGAAGTTGTTACGCTTGCCCTGAATGTGGAAGCACAAGCGGTTGTAGTTGAGTTAATCAACTAAAAATATCATAAACAATGAGTTTTGTCAATGTACAGAATAAGTGAGAGTGTGTACAAATAATGAGAGTGAATACACAATAAATGGGATTTTACCCCTTACCACAAACCTGTAATAGTTCATATATATTTCTGTCAAAATTATTCATCCAAGGTTATTGAATCAGTCGTATTATAATTCATATCCAAGGCTGACAAGATTTCTTGTGTTTTCTTACTAATCTTTGGATTAGTTTTACTTTTATTTATAATTTCAAGAAGTTCCTTTGTTACTTTTTTTACTTCAAAAAATGTAATTTGTTCTTTGGGCTTAATTAGCTCACAATTACAAGAACCAATTATTTCTTTTATCTTATCTGTGTGGGAATAGAGATTGATATATTGACAAACAAGATCAGGTTTTCTAACTTTTTGAAACCTATCTGTTATTGCATTGTAATTGATAGGATCAAGTTCAATACACAATGAATTTCGGTTAATTTGAGTTGAAACTATACCTGTTGTACCTGTACCTGCGAAAGGGTCAAAAATTAAATCTCCTGGTTTCGAGGAAGATAAAATTATCCTAAGAAGAAGATGAATTGGGGACTGTTGTTTATGAAGTCGGTCTCCCTCTCTTGTTTTTAATGGTTCTTCTCCTGCAAAATATCCAGAGGTTAACTCTCTAACATCATCCCAAACATCTGTAATAAAGGCACCTTTCTTTCTCTTTCCTTTATGATTAAGATTTAAAATAGGATCATTTCGTAATTTATTGAAAACTCTAGGTTTCTCACCTTTAATACAATATACAATTATTTGATAATTTAATCCATATTTGGTTTTACTTGGAACTGCTGAAGTCATTTTCTTCCAAATTATCAAGTTTTGATAGTTCCAACCTGCTTTTTTCAAAGTTTCCATTACTTTGTCAGTGTTCTTTTCCCTTTGCATAAAGTAAATTCCACCACCTCTTGATGTTTTTTTGTAAATTAACGTTAGTATGTCTTTCATCCACGACCAATATTCATTCTCAGGCATATCATCATTATGATTATTATATTGTTTTTTCTGATTAAACGGGGGATCATAAAACGTTAAGTCAAATTCTATGTCTGGATTGGATAATGAGATCTGAAGGAATTTTTTGCAGTCTTCATTTACCACTTTTGGTATGTAATCATTCTTCATTTTTATCACCTTCAAAATATTTTAATTTTACACGTGAAGATATGAATGATTTCTCAGATAGCCAGCTTAATACGATATTTCGAATAATTTCAGAGTTCGTACTTCCAAGTTCTCCTTTGAACATATTGACTAATTCTAATTGTTCATCACTAAGAGTAACATGAATTCTGTTTGATTTTGCCATATGGGTAATTTAATTCTCTATTCTTATTTCTTTTTATTACTTTGTAATTATTAATACAAAAGAGGCACAAATAATTCACATAATGTATATAATGTTTTTGACAACCGTTTAATTATGCCAAGAGGAATATCTACCAAAAGAGGAAAGAATAAAGGGATGAAATATGAAGAAAAAATTGCTGAATCACTAAAAAAATTTAATCTAATATGTGATAATTATGAATCAGCAGGAGGTAGTGAAAAACCCGACCAGTATATCCGTATCAATAATAAATGCTACTATATTGAGATTAAACAGAGTAAATCTGCGGATTATGGTCAAATTGCAATTAAATACAGTTTAGAAAAAGAACAATGGTACATTACTAAAGATAATGCAAATTTAGATAAACAATCAAAAATTAACCTGATCGAAGAAGCAAATTTTTTAGAAAAGATTAACAATCTATGGAACGAGACACCAAAGAGATTTACTGTTGATAGAAATGAATTCACAGAAGCTGATATGAATTTTGATTATGATTATTTTAGCAAAGGAGGTGAAGTTTGGGGGGATTACTCAATTAGTTTAATTTGTGATTATTATAATGCGATAGACGTTTATTACATACAGATAAAGGGTTTGGGGCTTTTTTATATGGGTCAAAATCCTGCAAATCTAGAAATCCCAGCATTGGATGGAATAACTAAATTGCGAGCAAGAATTAAGAGAGCTAACTCAAGACATATTAAAAATTATAACTTTTTTATTGCTCTAAAATTCCAAGTGGAAAAATCTTTGAGATCAAAACTCTCTCTTGATAATGAAAACTTCCTGTTGCAACTATCCAATTCAAAATAAGAAATCACTGCTTTTGGTAAAAATATATTTCTTCTTCAAGTAATTTATTCCGATATCCTGGAATACTTTTTTTAATTGTCCTTTTATGAATAAATCCTATTTTGGAAAGAGAAGCAAAAATTTTATTCTTGAGTTGATATTTTTGATTTTCAAGTTCTTTATAACCTATAACGAATACTAAATATTTACCTGATTTCAAAACACGAAAGCTCTCAGCAAAGAATTTTGATAAATCATCTAAATATGTATCAATCCTGCTTGTAGATGCATTATTTCTTATACCAATTGTCATTGATCTAATATCAGAAATATTAAATCCTAAAATTCGATTTTGATATTCATCATTAGCTGGATAATCTAACATGTTAGAATAAGGAGGAGATGTAATAATTCCATCTACTGAATTTGATGAAATTGACATATCAGTTGCAGAAGATTTAGAATCAATAGTAATTTTACCAAGGGATAATTTATTATCTCGTTTGTAATCGTAAATACTATTCAATCTATTGTAATACATTTTAATTACGGAATCATAATTAACTTTACATTTTTGGGTATTATTTCTTATATCATAACTGCGAGCAAGAAAATATGAAAGGTAACAGAGTTTTACTTGTAACATCTTTTCGAATGGTAAATCTTTTCTGAAGGTACTATTAATGGGTTTATTTAAGAGTGGATAGATTTTTTTTGACAAGTCATAGTATCCGTTAAACATTTGATAATTAGATAATAGAAGGTCATTTTTTAATGTCGTAAGAAATCTTGAGAAAGGATTAACGTCCATTGCAATAGAATTGATATTTAATAACGAAGCTTCAATATTTGTAGTTCCACTCCCAGCAAAAGGATCTAATAAAATATCGGAATTTTCAAGTCCTAATATATTAATTATCGATCGTATCATTTGACCATGAAATTTTCCTTTATATGGATATAGACCATTGACTCCATAACCTACGGCATATTTGTTTTTCTTAAAGTATTGAATTTTATTCTTACTAAGAGTAATAGGTATTTTGTTTGTTTGATCACAAAACTCGTGATGCAAAGTCTCTTCTCCAGAAAATTCTTTAAAATATGCAAGTCTTTTAATTTTTTCTGAATCCTTAATACTGTTATACTCTAAATTTGCCAGTTCATATTCGTATCTTTGACTTATATAAGGAATATATTGAAAATCGCTTGCACTAGTTGGTTTAAGGATTGGCATAGGCTTGACATTCATACAAACATAACTTTTGGATTCGTTATTAAAACTCCTAAATTCATTGTTTTAATTACCTGCAAATTTTTCTCACATTATTTCTTTAATCAATTTTCTTATTCTATTACTTTCAATATAACTTCTTGGAAGTCTAGTTTGGCGATGTAATTCTAAAAATGTCACATTTTTACATTCAGATAATAATTTCTCAACATTTCTTATGATTATATTCTCCTTACGTTTTTCTTGATCAACAATTGCTTTGCTGACAATTTCCTTGAATCTCTTTTTTTCAAGAATTCGATGAACATCAACGTTTAATATTCTTGAAACTGATCTATTGCTAATTAATTGATTCGAAGAAACTAACCTATCGATAGCTTCCAAAATTTTTCCTTCAAAATCAATTATTCTCTTTTCCTTTTGTTTACCAATCGCTTCGAGTACATAGTCATTGATTATTGGATGCTTTAAGAATCTATCTCGGTGGCATCCAATTTCACTAG
>JAOUKW010000546.1 GCA_029882335.1 Candidatus Heimdallarchaeota archaeon
TAGCTCTTCTAGCATTAACATATAAGTAATGCTAGATTATGAACTATTGTAATTCAGTTTAAAAACTACTGAATTGAAAATTGAGTCACAAATTGATGTATATACAAAAAAGATCATGTATATCAAAATAAGTATGGATTCAAATAACCATATTACTCAATTGATTTTGGAAGTAAGTTAATTTGATGCTTTACTTGATTTGTAATTTATGATATTTATTTTTTGGGTGATGATCTTTGTTTTTACAAATAAAACTGTACAGGTAATATAAAGTTATAAAATTTGAAAGATAAAAACAAAATCTTTAACTATCTATATTAATAATGACTTTCATGGAAGAGGAAAGCTTTGTTCAGGTTTATGAAGAAATAGATGTTATTCCAATTGAAATAACCATTCCTCTATTGGAGGAAATAATTAATCTTTTGAATTCAATAAAGCCAATTGTTACAGAAGATATTTCAATCGATTTTCGCGAAAAAGCTGAAGCTAAAATAACTTGGATAATAGAGGAAATAGATAGAAATAAAATTCAATTTAATACGTTAATTTATTTCTCGACAAAATTGCAGGCTTACTATCCAATAAATTCAATATTAGAATATATTTTAACTAAATTTATTTTGCATGAATCAGTCACGTACACTTGGCAACTACAAAATTTAGAAATAAACGATCTCATAGATGAATTGATTAATAATTTACAGATTTTTATTGAAAATGGTGGTCAAAATTATCACTATATTCAGGGAAATATAGTTAACCCCGTTGCATTAATTAAGTTATATGGAAGCCCATCAAGAGAAATTATTGAAAAAACAATTTTACTGCTAGAATCATCAAATGAATTATTTTCAAATAAAGAAGAAAATCCAACTGAATTTATAAATAAAGCATTTCAATTATCAATAGAAATATCTAAACTCATTAATCATTACTCCAATGATCAAATTGAAAGATATGAATTAATTTTAAAAGAATATGAAGAATATGGTATAAATATTGAAATAGAACGCTTTCTTAGACAACTCTCAATTGAATTGATGAATATAGTTGATAATTATGTCGAATTAACTGATATTGATTTGAAGAATTACTTAAATTTACCAGTTGATTTTTTAGAAAAAATTACTGTAGTTACAAATTTATTAAATGAAGTACTATTAGGTACAAATAAATTATTTTTATATCAAGTTGAAAGTACTAAATTTAAACCAGTAAATTTGAATAGAAAAACAGTAGAACTCATTCCTGTATTACATTGTCAAGTATGTGATTTTTTCATTGAACTAACTGATGAACTTCATATTAAAATGCAGAAAAATGAACTCGAAGTTAAAGTTCATCATGATCAGCCATTGAAAAGAGGTGTAATGGAATCAGATAGAAATAAACAATTTATCAAAAGAAAGCAAACTTTTAGTAAATTGCGAAAAGCAATAGAACTCCAAAATAGTCCTAGACTGACTAAAAAAGCTCAAGCATTTGAAATATTCAAGGAGGTAATCGATGAAAGTAATGATATTTCTGCAATCATTCAAGCTCACCTTGGAGTATGTGAATTACACTTGTACGAACTAAGGGGTAGTGGAGATGGGATCATTCTTGAAGATATAAAAGCGATTTTAGGTGTTCTTAGAGGATTATCCCATAAACATCATTTGAATTCCTTATTTGTAGAGGTGAATATTATTAGTTGTAAAATCCAACTTATTACAGGTGATATTTCTAATTTGGATGATTTATTACAATCTACATTAGAATTTGTAAAAATTAATAATTTACAACAATATATCAAAATAATTGAAGATGAAATGAGTGAATTAACAAATATTATAGAAAAATCCCAAGAAATAGTGAAATCAAATTCAAATCTCTTGGATCGAATTAACCAATCAAATGTTGAGTCATATCTGTCTAATATTAAATTACTTATGAATGTAGAGCTAAATTTGTAGGAATTGTATAATTGAAGTAAAAGAAAGTGGATTTATTGAATCAAACATGAATGTGGATATTTGTTTATAGCGATTTCAGAATAATATTAAATCTAACTTAGTAATAATAAATCAAAGTAATAACAATTGAAGAAATTAATATAGTATAAAATAATAATAATCATGAGTCAAGAAAACTTGAAAAAGAAAATTCGTTAAACCAAACGCTTAATTAAGAGTTTAGTGAATTTGATCATAACTACCTAAAATAGAATAATCAAAGTAGGAGCAAAATTAAATGGGTACATCAATGGATTTAGATGTAAATAAAACAGAAAAACTAATGTTTGAT
>JAOUKW010000147.1 GCA_029882335.1 Candidatus Heimdallarchaeota archaeon
CAATGGAATCAAAGGTTACCGGGTTATTAACATCATATACTACAATGGCACCTGCAGAACCTCGATAATATTGAGGATGTACACTGTGGTATTCTTCTTGACCTGCTAAATCCCATATACTACAGTTAATTGTTTCATTTTCTAGAGTGGTTGATAGGAAGGAAAAATCTGCTCCGATTGTACTAATGTAATTGGTTTGGAATTTTTCACCTAGATATGCCCGACGTATGCTAGTCTTACCGACACTTGGCTCTCCTGTAATCACAATTTTTATTGACCATGATCTACCATCAGACATAATTATTCTTCCTGCATCGAATATCGACGTATAAATTTACTACACATTTATATTGAAAAAAGGTATTGCTATGATGATTAAGAATTGATTGATAAAAATTAATTTTCTATTGCTAGTCTACCCAAAGAATAGAATGGTATCACCTAAACTTAAATAGTTTTTTAACTAAGTATAGTTATGTATTCTGTATATATTTTGGAACTTAGAGATGGTTCATATTATACTGGTCATACTAATAACTTAGAAAAAAGGTTGAAACAGCATAGTACTGGAATTGGCAGTAAATATGTTAGGTCAAGACTGCCTTTGAAGTTAATCTATACAGAACAACTAGAAACTCGTTCTTTGGCTATGAAACGAGAATATGCTATAAAAAAATTTGATCGGAAGAGAAAAGAAGACCTCATCCTTAGCAGTTAGGGTTTAAATGCGATAAAATAACTCGATGCATATGGGACTGCTTCCTCTCCAATTGTAAATGAGGTAGTATATTGTCTTCTTACTTCAATATTTTCAAAACCTACTTCCTTCATATTTCGAACATAATCATCTTCAGTCACTGCTCCTCCAATACATGCACAATATAGTTGTTCATTATTGATTAAATCTGCTTTCAGTGGATTGATTATCGAGATATCTGAATCGATTAGTCTTCCACCTGATTTCAACACTCTAAATGCCTCTTCAAAAACTTTAGTCTTATCAGGAACTAGATTGATTACACAGTTTGTTATGATAACGTCGATTGAGTTATTTTCAACTGGTAGCTCTGTTAAATTACCTTTTCTGAATTCTACATTGGTTATCTTATTATCATCCCTGTATTTATTAGCTAAGGTTAACATATCGTCTGAGAAATCCACTCCAATTACACTTCCTTTCTCTCCAACTAAAATTGAAGCTGCAAATGTGTCTTTCCCTGGACCTGATCCTAAATCTAATACTTTTTCACCTGTAGATATTTTTGCAACCTCAATTAAATTGGTATTGCATCCTAGGGTCGGTATGTTATTAACTGAAATAATAGATAATTCTTGTACTGTACTCCCTTCTACTTCTGGGCTACAACAAGAGACGCTAGGTTCACAACAATTGCTGGTATCAGTCAACAATTTTTTAGCAACTTTTGAGTATGAATTATTTACAATTTCCATTATTTTTTCTTCAGAAGATTGATCCATAATAAATTATCATCGTATTATTTTATAAATTCTTTCTATTTTTTCTTCGGAGAAAATTGTAAAAACTAGTTACTAAAAATATGAACTACGTGGTGAGTTGCAAATCCAGATAAATTATGAGTCAAACCAATTGACGCATCCTTTACTTGCCTTTTACCTGCTTGTCCTCTAAGTTGTTGGGTGATTTCTGTTATTTGTGCCAATCCTGTCGCTCCTATTGGGTGACCCTTGGCTTTCAATCCTCCACTTGTATTTACAGGAAGTGATCCACCTAATTTAGATTCTCCATCTTCTATAAATTTACCTCCCATTCCTTTTTCTGCAAAGCCAAGATCTTCATATTCAATTATTTCTGCGATAGTAAAACAATCGTGAGTTTCAGCAATATTGATTTGTTTGGGACTGATACCTGCCATTTCATACGCTGAATTTGCAGCTCTTTTTAATGCATTCCAAGTTGAAATTGAACTCATGTTAGATACACCGATTGATGGTTCTGTACTTTGTCCCGATCCTCTGATAAAAACAGGCTGATCCGTGAATTTTGAGGCATTTTCTTTGGTTGTAATTATTACTGCTGAAGCACCATCGGTGATTGGTGAACAATCAAAGAGATTAAGGGGATCTGATACCATCCTTGCATTTATCGCCTTTTCCATAGGAATTTCTCCCATCTCATGAAATTGTGCTTTTTCGTTTAGAGACGCGTTGTAGTGATTTTTTACAGCAACACTACTGAGTTGTTCTCTGGTAGTTCCATATTTTTGCATGTGTTCTTTTGCAGCTAGAGCAAATCCAGAATAAGCAGTTATTCCGTGAATGGATTCATATTCTACATCTGGTACAATGCATAAGCTCTTAGATGCTGCTTTAGGGTTTTGTGTCATTTTTTCAATACCAATTAAAAGAACTGTTTCTGCCAAACCTGCTTGTATGGCTGCCCAAGCATTTCTCATTGCAGCAGATCCGGATGCACAAGCCATTTCTACACGTGAAATTATTTTTGGTTGTATTCCTGCAACTTGTGCGGCTAAATTACCTACGTGTGCTTGCTCGACTAAAAGTTCAGGTTGAGCTGCGGAGACAAATAAACCGTCAATATCCTGTGGTTTAATTTCTTGATTTGTAGTATGAATCGCTTCTACTATTGCCTCTGCCATTAATTCTCTGTAGGTAACATCATTTCTTTTACCAAATTTAGTTACACCTGCTCCAACTATCGCAACCTCTTTCATAGATTAGATTTCTATTGTAGAAGAATAAGATTATCGATTAGTAACTAGATTTCCCAACAAATCCATTTAACTTATTTGATATTATCTGTATCTATCGAAAGAAGAGATTGTGGAAAGTATTCCAATAATAACGTATGAAGTATCAAAGCTGGGTCTTTTTTCCATTTGTTTTTAATCCACTTATCAAAATCTCTTGTGGTCATTTTATAGATAATATTATATTTATGATTTAATAGTTCCCTGACAAAACTATCCATGAATGCATATTCATATCTTCTTGCAGCATATATAAATAAGGATCGGGCAGTATAATCACCTATTCCTTGAATTTCAAGTAGGTTATCTAGACCTCTTTTGGCAATTGGATAGAAGGTATATGTTCCTATATCCTCTAGAATATCTACTGTTAAATTTTTTAGAAAATCTACTTTGTACCCTATATTAAGTGATTTCCAGTCTGTTTCCTCTAAATTTGCAATCTCTGCTGCACTGGGAAAAATTGTTAATGAATCATCCCATTCAACTTTTGTTCCAAATTTATTGACAAATTGTCTTGTCGTTTGTAAATAATTAAAAAGTGATGTATTTTGGGAGAATATTGCCAAAATAGCTGCTTCATGAACTTGTGAATTTGCATAAAGTCTCATACCCGGATATGCTTGTGCTGCAAAATTGATAAGAGAATCTTTCTTACTTTCAGATCGTAATGCTTGCATGGTTTCATCCATGCCTATTTCATGTCGAATTCTTGCTATGTATTCCTTTTCATACGATGCTAAATTTGTTTGTGATTCAATTGTTACTTGTATAAATTTGGATAGGGGTTTTGTTTGGGTAATTCTTGCAACAAAGATTTCTCCATCAAACATTCGATACACTCTATTCCAATGATTTTGATTGAATGGTACATCAGCAAGTGAGTAGATTTTTGGTACAGTCAAATCTATTGGGATTTTGGCTTTGAGTTCAATTGTTTCAGATCGAACTTTTTTCTTTCTACCCATATGTAACATAAATAAATCCCATACATATTTTCATTGATGTCATGTTTTGGAATGTTACAATTAATTTCTCAAATTTTAGCTAATATACTCAAATTTAATTTTATTGTCATCAACTGATATATTTTTTAATTTTAAAATAGATTGTATTTTATGTACCAGGTAAACTTCTATTCATTTCTAAAAAATATTGTTGGAAGTTATTCAGTCGAAATTCCAAATGAAATTATTACAATAAATGAATTAATTACTCATCTTTGTACAAATTATTCAGGGTTACAGGATTATTTGGGAGATAATCCTGAGGTTAGTATGTCTATGGGATCAACTACATTATTATTGCCTAATGATTTAAGTAAAAATATAATTGCTGATATAAGTATAAGTCCAATTATTTCTGGTGGATGAATTAGAATAATTATTAGCTAATTTTCTCTTCTAATTCTTTAATTTTCTTATCTTTTTCTTCTATGATTAGATCGTATCTACCTTTGATTCTCTCTTCAATTGATCTTTCTTGTTCCTCAAGCGCATCTTGTTTTTCTTGATGCATTTTTGATTTAAGAGTTGTTAATTCAAGTGATTTTTCTTCTTCTGCTCTTTGAGATAACTGTCTTCGTTCATCTTCAATTGTATTTTCAAGTTGTTTAATTTGTTCCTTGTATTTGAGTGTCAATTCTTTCCTGAGCTTGTCAACTTCAACTTCAACTTCTTTTCTATTTTCTTCTTGAATTTCTCGGATTGCTTTTTCAGTTTCCTCGTTTTTCTTAATTGTTTCTTGTCTAAATTGATCTCGTAATTGAGATTCATGCTGATCTAACTGTTGTTTCAACTTATTGTCATTGGCCACCAATAGCTGCTGAATTTCTTTTTGATGTGTTTCTTTGGCTGTTTTTAATTCTTCTTCTAATTTAGCTAATTTGGAATTAATTGCATCAATGATTGCTTTTGCAGTATCACCATGCATTACATTATCAGTCCATTTCATGGTACTTCCAAGAAATTCAAGTTTGAATTCTGCTTCTTTGAATTTTCCTTCTTCAATTGAGGACGCAATAGATGATGTTAGATCATTTGTCTGTTCATTTAATGAATTTTTTAACACAACTGGATAGAATTCATTAACTGGTTTTGCATTTAATGCTTCTAGGTTACGTTTTATCTCAGTTAATCGATTTTGATATTCTGTTTTCTTACTAATTGATCGAATTTCTAACTCAATATCACCTAAGAATTGTTTGTGAGTATTTGTGAGCATATCTGTAAATGTAACATTTCCTGATATTTGTTTGACTACTTCAGATAAATCCTCATTGGTTTGAAATTTGAGTGTAAAAGTTTTTGATACTTTGGCTGAGCCTGTAAGATTGCCAAGATTTTCTTTCGTATTTCCACTTAGTATTTCTATATCCTTAGGTACTTCAAGAACAAATTCCATGTTATTTGCATCACCCTCTCCTGAGTTTTCGATGTCAATTGAAATCTCAAAAGCATCATTAAATACAAGATCTGATGGAACTGATGAGTGGAATTGTATTTTTGGCATTTTAACTCTACTGTGAAGAATACTTTGTGTATGGGATACAACTGAGTTAAGGAGTTTTTCGAATCCAGCAAGTTTAGCAACTTTTAGCATTGGTCTTAAATGGGTTGAAATAAAATTCTGACCCTCTGTAACCGATTGCAGATCACTATTTTTCAATCCAGCTAAGAGATATCCAAGTGAGTATAAAATATTCTTTAGATTTGTTGGATTTTGTTTGGTATCTGCAAATTTGACATATTCGTCATATAAACTATGTGCTCCTGCTTCATCTCCAAACATAAGATGCACTAAACCTGCAAGTGTAACTGCTGTTATTCCACCATTTTCATCATCAAATGTAAATCTTGTTTTTGAAGAGGCGAGTAAATTAGAGATTACTTTCTTATAAATTTCATCTCTTTCCTCTGTTTTTTCCATATAACCGTAAGCTACAGCTTGGAGATAATATTCTTCAGCTGAAGATCGATGTTGATTTTGCTCATCAAATCTCTTCGCATTTGCATCAGTAGCACTTATAACTTTATCAAATAGTTGCTTTGCATTATGATGATTTCCTGCTTGTAATTCTGCTATTGCCTTATCTAACATTGTAGCAGGGTCTTCTGTTGCCTCAACACCTATCTTATTGAAGAGTTCACCCTTTAATTCGTCACCAAAAGCCATTATATTATATAACTTGTTTCTAACTTAAAAAATTACTCGTAATATGTGTGGAATTACTTCAACGAATTTGAGAAATATATGATGGTTTTCGTTAAATACTTAAAAAATTTGGTTTTTGAATATAAAATCAATATTTTATTTATTCTATACGGGTTGTTCGTGGTATCCGGTTACAAGAAACTTAAAATTCTTTAACAATGAATTTGAATACATTTTGACAAAAGTTTTAAGGTGTTGAAATAATAATATGAGCGGTGAATGATATTATATTAGTTGATACTTGATATGCAGTATATAGAATTAAAATTAGATTTAAAATGCGTTTGTAGACCTATTAATAATAATCTAGTAAACGGTACCTTCTATTGCTTGACCTGCTATTTGGTTGAAATAGAAAATAAAATCATTGTCTTGAATACAATTACCTAGCATGATAATTTTTGTATATACATCAATTTGTGACTCAATTTTCAATTCAGTAGTTTTTAAGCTGAAATTACAATAGTTCAAAATCTAACATTACTTATATGTTAATGCTAGAAGAACTAGGTCACACCCGATATTGAATAGAATGACCGAAGGCTCAAATATCTAATATAGATCAATAGAAGTTCTAATCTCCAATGGAGATACGTTAGTACTCAAAGTTAAATTACAATAGCTTTGTGAGTGATCGGCTAATGTTAAATAACACGGAAATCCTGACTTCGATGAAACCTAATGGGTTGAGAAGCAGAAAGAAGCCACAGAATGAAGACACTGCTAATCCTACATTATATGTGTGGGAGTCTGGCGACGGCAGGCATGGTTTGGGCTGAACGTGGATACGTATGTACTTTGCATATACAATAAAGATCATCCAATTCATTTGTATTTTATTGCTTTTTCTAATAAAAATTCCCAAATGGTTAAAATAATTAAGTGTGTTGATGTAAACTGTGATTTTAGATAGAGCTAAAGGTAGTATTGTGGGAACTATTGGTCCAGCATCAGATACACCTGAAATGTTGGAAAAACTAATTGATGTAGGTTTAGATGTAGTTCGTCTTAATTTGTCTCATGGGACTCATGATGACCACCGGAAACGATTTGAAACAATCAGAGATGTAAATGATCAGATCCCAATATTAATGGATCTATCCGGTCCTAAGATACGTGTGGGGCAAATGGAAAAAGCAGTGACTCTAGAAAAGGATCAATCATTAATTATAACAAGTGAAAATGTTGTAGGTACCAAAGAAAAATTTTCTATTTCATATCCAGATCTAATTAATCAAGCAATTGTTGGTAATCATTTATTTATAAATGATGGTTTGATTGAAGTGGAGGTAATCGAGAAGAAAAAAAGTGAGTTGATCTGTAAGGTCATTGCTGGTGGACCTATGAGTTCGAGAAAAGGAGTAAATACACCTGGAATTCCAATTCAATTATATGCACCAACGAAAAAAGACCTCAAGGATATTGCTTTTTCTTCTAAATTAGAACCTGATTTTTTTTCGGTATCTTTTGTCCGTAGAAAGGAGGACTTAGCTGCTGTAAGGGAAGAAATCGCTCTTTATACAACAGATGAAATACCATTAATATCGAAGATTGAACACCAAGATGGTTTGGATAATTTGGATGATGTCTTGAAACATTCTAATGGAATAATGGTAGCAAGAGGTGATCTTGGTGTAGAATTACCTCCTGAAACGATTCCAATGATCCAAAGTAGATTAGTCAAAAGGTGTAATGAATTAGCCATGCCTTGTATTGTTGCGACCCAAATGTTAGAATCAATGGTAAATTCACCCAAGCCAACTAGAGCTGAAGCATCAGACGTTGCAACTGCGATACTTCAAGGTGCAGACGCAGTAATGTTATCTGCAGAAACAGCTACCGGAAATTTTCCTGTAGAAGCAGTAGATATGATGGATAAAATTATTCGTAATGTTCAGGATAAAACAAGTGTGAAAACAAGTAATTTCTCTTTAGAGAAATCTTCAGTTGCAGAATCTATTGGAAGAGCTGCTGTTTCATTGGCTGATGGATTAGATGCAGATATTATCATAGCCTTTACGCGAACAGGAAGTTCTAGTACATTAGTATCTAAATTTCGACCTACACAACAGATTTTGGCAATTACTCCTTCAATCAAAACAGCTAGAAGAGCTAGATTGAAGTGGGGTGTTGTACCTCATTTAATAAATCGTGATTATATTGATTCAGATGAGATGATATATACAGGAATAAAAACCGCCTATAATGATAAATTAATTGATCGAAATGATCGTGCAGTCGTAGTTGCAGGCTCTTTGTTAGGTTTACCTAGTTCTACAAATCTTATTACCTTTGTAAAAGTAGATGATATCATAAGTTCTTTAGATGCTCAAGATAAATTTACTAAAGCATATACGTTATCAACTGATAAAGATAATGTATGATAGGATTTATGGAATAAATTCTATTAATCATCACTTAAGTTTTTTAGTAGACATATTACAGTGTACATGTATAGTTATGGGAAGTATTATCTCGAAAATATTTGGTGGATCTAAAAAAGACAGCAGTATTGGATTAATTGAATTATTCTATGACAAAACTGCAGAAGGGGCTTCTAGTGATGATTTTAGTCAGATATCTATAATCGGTACAAGTAATTCCCCCAAGATTGGTTTTAAAGAGACAATTCAACCACAAATACCTTTAATCGGAATTGGTGGTGCTGGAGTTAGAATTGCAGATCTCATCGCCAAGCGATTGAAAATGTACAATACAACATATCCTGTTATGGGTATCGAGACAAATGAAAAAGAATTAATGTCAATGACTGATATTTCAGATAAATATTTGTTACCATCTGGTGGGAATGGTACTGGAAAACAATATCAGAAGGGAAGACAGCTAGCTATTGATCATAAAGAACAATTATCAACAAAAGTACTTAGTTATTGTGAATCAATTACAAAACGCTACAAACATGAGGTTGTATTTCTGATCTTAGGTGCGGGTGGAACTGGAGTTGGTGTGGGTTTAGAAGTAGCACAATTATTAATTAAAGCAGGTAAACGACCCGTTCCTTTCTTAGTTCTTCCATCAACGATGGAGAGTTCAAGAATACGTTTTTCAGCAGCTGCAGCTTTATATCATTTTACATTTGCACCGGGTGATCGATGTTTAAAACTTCCAACTATTTGTATTGATAATGATATATTTATCGATAAAAATGCAAAAAAGTATCTTTCATCAGTAATCAGTGCTATTAATGAAAGAATCGCTGCAACACT
>JAOUKW010000148.1 GCA_029882335.1 Candidatus Heimdallarchaeota archaeon
ATTATACATATCTACTCTCAACAGAACAAACCTTTGATTTCTATAAAAAGATATTCCAGTCCTTTGGTAGGAATCCAGATATGGAATTACGAACAGGAAGATTAAGGTTCATAGACGCATTTTCAGGAAGTTTTCAAGCAGGATTGTCCTCAATAATGGCGACAACAGATGCAGATCACATTGGTGTTGAGCGTATTGCAGACATTACTGATCCAAGAGAAGTAAATGAATCTATTCGAAGAGCATTACTACATGTACAAAAAGGGCCAACAGTAGGAATAAGAGGTGCAGTAATTAGTTTATCATCAATCATTAATACAGTGGGTGATAATAAACAAGTCTTTTCATTCTTACAAAATAGAAGAGCTATGGATAAATTAGAAGGTTCTACTACACTGATTGCACTGAATTCAGATGCACATGATCCATTATTCATTCGAGCTATAGAACATATGGTTGATGGTATTCTTCGTGTAACTCGTCAGGATGATCCAAATTATGAGGAACCAATCCAACAAGTTGAAGTTATTATGATAAAAGGTAGAGCAGAACTAGTAGGTAAGAAAACCAAGTTCCAATTTTACTCTGGAAGAATTTCTGAAATTGATTAATGATATGAATATTCAAAATATTACTCCATTATATAACTTACATCAACTCGTCCCAGAAATAAATATTATTGCAGGTACTCCTTTTTTATTAGTTCATGATATACTAGTACTAAGTGATCTTCACATTGGACAGGAATTAACATTACCTGGGCATCACCCCATTGTTTCTAATTACATAACAACTCTGATTAAGTCAATTCAAATTATATTTAATAAATATGTAATTAACAAGATTATCGTTACAGGGGATATAAAAGAGCATACAAATACAATTACAATCGAGGAACAAATCGATCTTGAATTTTTTATCACGCAAATAAATGCAAATAACAAAAGTATTGTCTTCATAAAAGGAAATCATGACAAATACATCGAAAATTTACTTAGAAAAATCAATAGAACAGAAACTATAGTTGAATATTATAAAATTCATGATTGCTTCCTTCATCATGGACACTATTTATTTCCATTACCATCAGAACGAATAATTATAATCGGTCATGAACATCCAGCATATGTATTTAAAGGACTTAATTTTGAGAAAGAAAAATTACCCGCATTTGTTACATTATTTATCCAAGATAAATTTGTAATTATTTTACCCTCTGCAAATCAAAACGCAGGAGTACCATTTCCACCAAAAGATAAAATTCATTTTCTATCACCTTTTTTAAGAGAACATGGGAACCTACAATCACTCCAAATCTATCCATATAATAATTCTATTGGCATATTACACTTACCAAAAATTAACAATTGGAATACCTAGTATATTTACTCGTAAAGTTACCTTAATTATATATCAATGCCGAGATAAATTATGTTAAATCAATTAAAACCAAAAAGAGTTCTTGCAATTTTTGCCCACCCTGATGATGAATTAAGTGTTGCTGGCACCCTGGCAAATCATGCTGAAAATGGTGATGAAGTGACAATGGTCTTTTTAACTAAAGGAGAAAATAGTACAACAGTTCAGGGGGATTCATCAGAGACAGTCGTAAAACGAAAACTACATGTTGAGAAAATTGAACAGATATTGGGAATTACGATTGAAACAATGGATTTTCCTGATTCCAAAATTGAATACAATGTTGAGAACAGTTACAAAGTAGCAGAAATCATAAAAAAATACCGTCCTCATATACTTATAACTTGGAATAAATTCAGAAATATTGGAGGAGGTCACCCAGATCATCGCAATTGTTCAGACATAGTCTTAGATGCAGTAAGTTATGCCAGATATCAAACAGCAGGATCTGAACATGAACCCTATAGAGATTTATTTAATGTATATATTTTTCATGACCCCACACAATACAATAATAAAAGTGTTGTATATATTGATGTCAGTAAACAGGTAAACAAAATAAAACAATTTATTGAAGTTTACAAGGAAGCATATGGAGAATGGCCCGTCGAAAGAACAAAAATGAGTTCAATGTCATACCATGGTCGTTTTGTGGGAGTAGAATATGCAGAAGTATTGGAACTAGTCATGTCACGAAACACAGTCCAGTTAACACTCAATTAGTATATAAACATTTAACACTTGAATACACAGGAAATATTTATGGTCAACTAATTTTGGTTTCATCCTCAATTTGATCAAGAGTGACATTAATCAAATTTTCTTTCAAGATGGATACATAATTATAGAGTGATTCTTTATCATTAAGGGCATCAAAAGTACTCTCATAAACCTTAATTATTTTTTTATCGTTTGCAATAATATACAGTTTACGAGTACTCATTGGAGGAAGATTACCAAGTCCTGTACCTAATGATAAGTATCTTTTAGATATATTTCCTTCGAGGTCAAAAACAATGGGAAAATCAAGTTGATAGTCATTAATTGCAGTGTTGATTATTGATAAAGAACTCGTAGATACTCCAATGATATTCCAACCCTCACTTCGAATGTCAGAGTATATTTCTTGTAATTCATTTAGAATAGCTTTTGAACTTAATGAAAATAGATCTGGACTAAAAAATAATATTATACCCTTTGATTGGTTCAAATAGTCAGATAGCAAAATGCTATCAGAAACTTTAAAGTCAAAGAAACGAATTAACCTTGACACCAATTGGAAGATAGGTCAATAGTATTTATATTGACCCTTAATTACAATTCCCGCATATAATTTTTAATTGAATATTATTGCAATTATAATGCATTTAAAGATAAAATTTCTTTGATACCTACTTTCCCTCGGTAAATTTTACCCTTATAGGTTATTCTTATGAAATTATCAAGCTCATTATCTTCGATATATTGTTTACCGGCATTCTCACCCAAAAGCGCTAAACTAAATGCAGAAATAGTTTTTATTTCTGAAGATGGATGAGTTTTTAGTTGTTCAAGTATTATGGGAATTGAATTTTTTTCACCCCATAACCCTAATGCCTCAATACAATTACGCAACAAAATATCATTATCATTGTTTTTTAGTATTTCAAGCACCTTAGATTGAATAACTACATTCATTTCCAATCCAATTCGTATTAAAGACCTAATAGCAGCACTCTTTAATTGTATATTTGATGATTCCAACAATTCAGCTAAAATATCACAAGATTGAGGAAATTGTGCTAATACAGAAATTGCATATAATCTTACATACATATCTTCATGAGATTCCACTACTTTGACTATCTCATCATATCCATCTTCTTTCATGATTTCAGCATAGGATTGTATTGCCATCTGTCTCACAGTTGACTGATCATCATTATAAGTTGCTTTTAATAATTCAGGTGCTTCATTACTGGTTCCAATTTCACCCAATTCACTCGCGGCTTTTACCCTATCATTTGCATCTTTCGAGTATAATCGATCAACCATCTGTTGCAATGCTTCATCTTTTTGATTATTCACAATTTTATTTTAGAAATAAATTATTTGATATTGTTTGTAGAGATCACTTGTTTTAGTTACTAATTGATTAAATAATCATATTTGTCAGTTATAATGCTAGTTTTAAGCTAGTTTTCATCAACCTAGGATTCTTCTTCATCATTCAAAAGATCGTCTCTCACATATTCAGAAGCATCAATATCATCTGGATCTGGTAGTTGAAAGTATTCTTCATCAGGTAATGTAAAATCAGTACCAAAATGACAACCCTGTGTACAAATCTTATAGTGTTTTTTCAAACCACAGTTCCATCCTTCTTCGCGAATTTTGTTCATACAATGTTTTTCACAATGTAGTAAATCTTGTAATACAGCCATATTTTTCAAATAAAGAAAGATTATATAATCATTCTCAACACAGGTATGAAATAAAACTTTCAATTATATGGTTATCTAACAAAAATAAAGAAAGATTATATAATCATTCTCAACACAGGTATGAAATAAAACTTTCAATTATATGGTTATCTAACAAAAATAAATTTGCAAAAGATAGAGTGGTTTAATTTTATATTCTTACTTTGAATTCATAAAATATTATTGAATAAAAATTGTAAAGTATAAAACTCAGTAGTTTGATATGATTAATTATGAATTTAGTATGATAAATGAATTAATAAAATTGAGGTGCAATCTCTAGTTCTCTTACCAATTCTTTGTAACGATTTCGGATAGTTACTTCTGTTACAGATGCAATATCAGCAATTTCTTGTTGAGTTAATTGTTGATTATTTAATATACCAGCAATATAGATAGATGCAGCAGCTAGACTTACAGGATCTTTTCCTTGGGTCATTCTTTTCTTTTTAGCCATTGCTAAAATTTCCTTAGCTTGTCGGGCAACTTCTCCAGATAGTTTTAATTCCGCAGCATATCTAACTACATAATTAACTGGATCAGCAAGAGGAATATTTAATTTTAATTCTTGCACAAGTAAACGATATGCTCTACCCAATTCCTTCTTTGAAATTCTAGAATGCTCAGCAACTTCATCAAGAGTACGAGGTAAATGCCTTTGTCTTGCAGCAGCATAAATGGCAGCGGCAATCATCTCTTCAATTGACCTACCCCGGATCAAATTAGCTTGTAATGCTTTTCTATAGATAATAGAACCGGTCTCTTTAACAGACCTAGGTAGGGACAATTGTGAAGATAAACGATCCAATTCCCTCATGGCCTTGGTGAGATTTCTATCATGACTACTGTGTATTCTTGAACGGGTATTCCACTTTCTTAATCTATAAAACTGATATTTTTTAGAAGCAGATAATTTTTGTCCATAGGCATCACGATCTTCACTTCCAATACTAGTTGAAAGACCTTTATCATGAATGGTGTATGTCGTTGGTGAACCTACACGGCTACGAGAAGCTCTTTCTTCAGAAGAATAAGCTCTCCATTCAGGCGAGTCATCAATTAACATATCATCGACAACAGCGCCACACTGGGTACAAATCAATTCCCCACGATTGTAATCTTGGATCAGTTCTGCTGAACCACAATCAGGGCAGGACACAGTGGTTTTTTTATTTTTATCAGTTGTGGGATTGGTACTACTCATAAATAGGTCACTTTGAGTTATTGAAGTAAGTATCTTCTTTCTTTACTTATCAGGATTAACTCACAATAAATAAGAAAACATTAAAAATGCACTGTTATAAATGTTAAGTTAACATTTAATCACAGCGAAACCTTACTTCCCTTTCATTATTATAGATGTGGCAATAGTATATAAACTTATTGTAGTCAGCAATCCAATATAATAAATCTTTTCTCAGATATACTAGATAAATATAAATCTTTTTAACTCAAGATATTGAAGAATATAAATCTTATGACAAAAGAAAATATAACGAAATTGAATATTTACACTAATTGAAACAGTTTATCCTATTTTAAAATTGAATGACAAGAGAGTATACCGAAAGCATTGATATTTATGCTAGACTGTTGGAAATGTTTTTATCAGATAACATGTATTGTATGTATGACAGGTATGACAACTGACACGAATGAACAATCTAAATTAAAAAATATCACTATTAGAGGGATTGATGTTGCTGTATATGATGAATTTTCTAAAAAAATGAAAATTGCTGAAATCAATATGGGCGATGCATTGAATAAGATGATGACTGATGTAATGAATTCATTCGATGATGTGTTTCCAAATATTTCAGCAGCATCATTGAGTGGAAAGATCAGAAAAGCCAGATTGAACATTACACATCATGATACATTACATTTAAGTAAAGATGATTTTATTTCTAGTGATAAAATGGTGATATTTGACCATATAGATGATCTATCCTTTGATGAAACAGTTGATGCAGAAACTTTTGAGCAATATGTCCATTCGATCAATCATTGTGACAAGGTAAGTTTCCATTCTAAATTACCCAAGTTATTAATACTTTCTAAAGTACATCATTCCAACAGGATTCAATTTTATCCATATATGGAGGACGAATAATGGCTCAATTAATTAATGTGAACACCTTACAAGAGGAAATTAATGAAGATATTGAAAATTATAGGAATTTAGCCAATAATAAAGAAGTTCCTGTTGATGTCCTTACAGAAATAATTGAAACAATTCTCGTAGAAAGAGAAATTCTCCTAGATGAAATAGAAAATTTCAATAGATATAATTTTGGTAAGTTTAATCAAGAACAATCATTTAGGTTGATACTACAAAATATTAATCCTGAAACAATAAACAACTTACAAATAACTGCAAGCAAACTGGGATTAACAACTGGAGAACTATTAAATACAATGATGAAAAAATCGCTTGAAAATGATAAGTTTCCAACCATTACTAGTACAGACTTGATAGATATAGATAAAATAAAACCAGTCTTTAACATTTCCCATCATGAAAATTTATTTATTGCTAAAAAGGATCTAGATTTTGATGGAAAGGTATCATTTAATAATATTGAAGTTTTAAAGTTTGATAAAGATATAGATGAGAATTTGTTTTGCGACAAGATTCACTCTATAAATCATTGTAAAGAGATATATTTACCCAAAATATCAAAATTGTTAGCATTTGCCAAACTTCATTCTTGTATCTCGGTCTACATTCCATAATCAAAAGGGCGTTTTCATTACTCCATGATGGTTAATTCATGAGAAATAACTTTAAATCGTCAGTAGAAATATGATTCAATTACCAATTTTTCTTTCTAATTTGAATAACAAAGATTATTTCTCAATAGTCAATTTATTCCAATCTTCGAACAATTGTAATGCAGTTGGAGAATGATGAAGAAAAGCAAACTTAACCACTTCTTGCCCTAATTGAATTAATCGAGTCTCAAGTTGTGGATCAATTATCTGACCAGTATCATCAAAAGAATGACGAGAGCGAGCAATTGATACTTGATTTGGAACTACCCACCCGTGCAAATGTCGTATAATCATTCTCATATCTCGAAGTGTATTGCTCGCACCTACGGATCCGCCAGCAACACCGATAAGTCCAACAACTTTATCTTTGAAATCTTTGGATGATAATAAATCAAGAAGATTTTTCAAGACTCCAGATAAACTTCCGTGATACTCGGGAGATCCAATAATGACACCATGACTTGATCGTAAAATCTCTGAAATTTTTATCACACTTGGAGCTTCATAACACATCTCTGTGTCATCACAAAATGGAATATCGTATTTTCTTAAGTCAATAAATTCAATTTCCACATTATTATACAACTTTGTTCCTTTCATAGCCACCTCCAATGCCATCTGAGTGTAGCTAATTTCACGCAAACTACCCAAAATAACAGCAATCTTTACTCTATTATCTACAAAATTATCCATAATTTCATATTATTTTCATTTTATAAAATAATTAGCACTGAGATTTATTCAATTTATATTAACAATTCATAGTTTTAATTCTTGTGATGATTTGTGGTGGAAAAAAAAATCGTATAAGTGGAGGGAAGAAACTACAATGGATTTTCGTATTTTAATGAGTCTCATATCGTTTTGCTTAAGTAGTCTAGACTTATAATTAAGATATCGAGTTGTAAAAACATGACACATGGACGACTGCAAAATGCTGGTATTGTTCGTAAAAGAACACCAAAAGTCGAGAAAAAATATCCAAACAAATCCAATCCAATCCCTCGACTTAGATATAGAAAATTGTTCATCAATAGACACTTCAAAAACAAACCAGCAGGACAGACAAGAAGGAGAAAATAAATTATTAGTTATTCCAAGTTGACTATCAATTTGGATTGGGAATATTGAATTATTATGACCTCCAAGTCAAAATTTGAATTTTCAGACGAAGACAGACCAGAGCTTACAGAAATAGAAATAAAAGCATATCAGGAAATCATACAAGAAATTATTGCTTCAAAACCAACCAAAAAAGAATTAGAAATAATTAAAAGAAATATTGCATCAAAATACAAACTCCAAAGATATCCGCGAAATTCAGATATATTAAATGTTTCAGACAAAGAGATTTATGACATTGTACTACCATATCTACGAATTCGCAATATTAGATCTTTATCTGGTGTTAATGTGCTTTCAGTCTATACTGCACCATTCCCATGCCGTCATGGAGCTTGTATATATTGTCCAGGTGGACCTAGCTGGGGAACACCCATGTCTTATACTGGAAGAGAACCAGGTACAATGAGAGCAATTTCAAACGGTTTTGACCCTGTGGCACAGATCCATTCAAGAATACACCAACTACAAGCCACGGGACATAATGCAGAGAAACTTGATTTAATTGTTATGGGAGGTACGTTTAATTCGACGCCAAAAGACTACCAGGAACAGTTCATGTTAGGAGTATATGAAGGTTTGAATGGAGTATCAAGTACATCTATCCAGGAAGCACAAAAACGAAATGAAACTGCGAAACATAGATGTATTGGATTAACCTTGGAAACAAAACCTGATTGGGCAAAACAACACCACATTCGAAAAATGCTAGACTTCGGAGCAACCAGAGTGGAAATAGGTGTTCAAACTCTTCAAGAAGAAGTATTACAATCGACAAACAGAGGACATACATTACAAGACACAATTGATAGTTTCAAAGCATTACGAGATGCAGGATTAAAGATCACAGTTCATATGATGCCAGGACTCCCTGGAACTACCCCCGAGGTTGATATACAGGATTTCAAAACACTATATTACGATTCTAGATTTATTCCGGATGAAATTAAAATATATCCAACCCAAGTAATTGAAAATACACCTTTAGCAGAGATGGTTCTTCGAGGTGAATTCAAAGCTCTTACGAACGAAGAAACATTTTATATTATGAAAGAAGCAAAGCTAATGACCCCACCATTTGTTCGTATTAAAAGAGCACTGCGAGATTTACCAGTCCCATTAGTTGTTGATGGACCAACTTGGGCAGATATGAGAGATCGAATTCAAAAACATCTCGCGGAAATCGATGAAATTAATTGCAGATGTATTAGATGTAGAGAAATAGGCATTAATTTGTACAAAGAGAATATTGAGGAAAGCAATATTGGAAAAATAGAAAAGAAAATTCGTAGCTATGAAGCAGGAGAAGGAACAGAACACTTTCTTTCTTTTGAAACCCCCGAAGAGTACATTATTGGTTTTCTTAGGTTGAGATTCCCTAGTAAAGATGTTTTCAT
>JAOUKW010000547.1 GCA_029882335.1 Candidatus Heimdallarchaeota archaeon
AGAATTTCTCTGGTCAGAGGGTCATACCGCACATGCTTCTTTCGAAGACGCTGCAAAACAAGTGGAAGAATCCATGGAAATCTATCAGAAATTATTTGATGCACTCTGTCTTTCATATCATGTTTTCAGAAGACCAGAACATGATAAATTCCCAGGTGCACATTATACTATTGCATATGATAGTCCATTACCCAATGGGAAGGTATTACAAATCGGTACCACCCACCATTTGGGTGATAGCTTTGCCAAAGCATTTGATGTTAAATTTCTAGATAAAGATGAAGAAACAAAATTTGTAAATCAAACCTCATACGGTATTAGCACACGTCTAATCGCAGCAATATTATCACTACATGGAGACGACCAAGGACTAATCCTTCCCCCATTTATTGCACCCACCCAAATTGTTATCATACCCATTCTATTCAAAGGTAAAGAAGAAAGTGTAATTGAAATGGCCAAGAGTCTTCGTGAAGAAATGATGGGTTGGGGCTATCGCGTTGAATTAGATCTTCGAGATAAGAATCCGGGTTGGAAATTTGCTGAATGGGAAATGCAAGGTGTTCCACTGAGACTAGAGATTGGTCCAAGGGATGTGAAAAATAATGCAGTCCTTACTGTTCGACGAGATACTTTGGAAAAAGAAAACATTGCCATGTCAGAACTTCGTGAATTTATTCAAAGCAAATTTGAAGAAATAGCGATTAATCTAAAAGAAAGAGCAGATAAAACAATGGAAGACATGATGAGAGATGCTAAAGACCTGGATGAATTAGCCGATATTATGGAAAATAATCGTGGTGTAATTCGTTCCAACTGGTGTGGCGATGTGAATTGTGCCAACAAAGTAAAGGAAAAAGTAACAGCAGAGATCAGAGGAACCAAAGAAGGAATAAAAGAAAAACCATTTGGGAACTGTATTAGCTGTGCTAAAAAAGGGAAATTTGTGGTATATATTGCATCTGCATATTAGATACCATGAGAGTATTTGCGCATAGTCTCTCCTATACGCAAAATATATTTCAGTATATAGATACAGCAATAATGCATAATTATCCCATTATAAGCAAGTCATGGCAGGACTAATGAAAATATAACTTTTAAAACAAGATTTCATCTATTTTGATACGTCACTATAATCACTAAATAATATTTTTTGATACAATCCAATATCTATCAAGTAAATTGTTTTTGTAATCTTTTTGCAAATTCTATGCTTTACTTTATACTTCTTGATTTGCTGAAGTTTTTTACAATAACCAGGAATACAAAATAATAGCTCAAATCTCTCCTCACCAGTGCTAATATTCAATTTAAATAGACCTCTAGTTTGATCTGTTTGACCCTGAGTAATTCCCAATGATTCTTTCATCTGCTTTTGATGGATCAATTCAGCAATCTGAGGAATATCCAATTTTAATAGTTGTAAATTCAATAGACGTATCAAATGATCATTTTCTGGTAGATTTGAATTAAATTTATCTGTATATGCAATACTATCTGAATAAAGTAAATGAATATTCATATTATCAGATGGTTTAACAGTCATCACCTAATGTAATTTCAGTTAAAGTTTAATAACTTATGAAACGCAATCCTGCCAAAGTTACCAACGAAATTAGAAAAATTATAGACAATTATATTATTTCAATAAAAATCTAAAATGTAGTATAAAACTTAGATTTTTTCTTTATTCTCCATTATATCGAATAATTGATTTATGAAAAATATAATTACAATCAAATACTGTAATATTTTTGTTGAAATTGATGAAGCAAGTATCAGATGGATACAGAAGACTAACATATCTATTGGTCAGCTCTACGTTTATATTGATTCTTATGGGTGGGTATGTGAAGGCAATCGGTGCAGGATTAGCATGTCCCGACTGGCCTCTGTGTTATGGTGTAATATTTCCATTCAATAATGGAGAAGTATATCCATATACACCCTGGCAGATTTTTACCGAATGGTTTCACCGATTATTTGCATCTTTAGTCGGATTATTACTACTGATCATTGTTGCAAAATCTTACAAATACAAAAATTCAATTAAAGAATTATTTAACCTTGGAGTATTATTAAGTATACTATTTGCAATCCAAGTATTATTAGGTGCTCTTACCGTTTGGCAATTATTAAACCCATTCACCGTAGTACTACACCTTGGAAATGCAGTAATGATAATCATGATGGAAATGGTAATAGCATTTCTAGCCACTTACTACTCTTTACCAGTAAAACAATAGTTTCGGCTACCTGTTTCCCTATGAGTTTATAAACACA
>JAOUKW010000549.1 GCA_029882335.1 Candidatus Heimdallarchaeota archaeon
TGGTTTCTGTATATTTACTCATATTGCCAATTACCCAGTAGAAATGGCCTAAATTTATCAAAGGAAATATAGCCATGAATTTATCTTGATTTTCAAGTACATCGATAGATTGATTTGCAATCTTAATTGCATGGTGTATATCATAGTCAAAGGTTAAAGAACTTGCCAATCTAAATAAAAATAACCCATATTCCAATGGATATGTTTCTTTTTTCGATTCAAATTCTGCTTCATGACTACTGATTATCTTGTGAAATGCGATGGTATCCGGTACAACATCAGTACCTACATAATGAAATAGAGTTGCCAAATAATAAGCTTTTGCTGTGTGATCATTAAGATTATCCTTGGTTTGTTCATACAATTCTTGATACTTGCCATTCAACCAAAGCTCTCTAAACTCCATCTCGAACTTATTGAATAGATAATTCTGATAATATAACTATATTGTTATCGGAGATGAAAAAAGGTACTATCTCAATAGTAGTATCTAACTAAATCATTGCAATTAATAGAGTTAAACAACTGCATAGTATACTGGATTGTGTATTGAGCAGGCTACTGGATAGTAAACAGGATAGGATACTGGATAGTATCTACGTGAGCAAGCATCATCATTATTTTATTGTCAATTGATTAAATAGAAATAATTGAAATAAATAATATCAAAATGCATTTCCAAACTGGAATTTTTTATAAAGAATTGTGATATATTATCATTAGATGGTTGAACAATTCAATTTAGTTTCCACCAATGAGTTACCTAAATTGATATTTAATGGTAGGATAAGGGAACTTAAACCTGATTCAAAAGTTAGGATACTAAACACAACAGTCAACATAGCAATAGACCAAATATTCAGGAATCAAAACCTACAAAAAATTCGATTATTTGTCATCAGTCATGATTTTGAGGGAGAGATCTATGTAGAACCAATCAAATATGATGCTTTATTCTTCAAGTTAGGGATTAATCAGTTATCAATTAAAATAAGCAGACAATTCGATGATATTTTTATTGAGCAACAGAAAATCATAGAATCTTTTCTAACTAAACGATACTTAGATGTGGTCATTCTTATAAATGAGTTGATGGATAATGAAAAGGTTGAATTACTAGCTAAAGATGTATTCCGATTGTATTGCCTGCAGGCTCATTCATTAATTAAATCAGGTTTAATAGACAAGGCAGAAACTAGCCTATCCATGGCTAAACAAATACTAAAAGAATTGGATCCAACTGAGTTAAACAATAATTGGAGAGAAAACTATTCTATTAACAATCCACTTTCTGAATCAATTTTCCTTGATCGAGGGTATTTATCAGGAGACGAGATTTATCTATTGTTTTTGGAGATTATCAATGGAATAGCACAACCAAATTATGATGTAGATATAATACAACAGAAAATTCAAGAGGGAATACTGCAAACACAAAATAGCAATATTGATTATCATTTAGAGTTTAATTTCCTATCTTTACTGATAAATAACAATGGAATAGCCCTATCGGAGATTAATAAATTTAAATCATGTATCAAAAACTCAAACAAATTTTTTACCTTATTGGTTGATGGATTATCCGGAGGTGACATTGATGAAAATTCTCTTGATTTACCGTTGACAGAAGACCTTACAGGTATGATTGAAGAATTCAAATCAAATGGGATTATTACCAGGAGAATGTATCATACCAATCAAAGTCATATTAATTTATCAGTAGAATCGGATTTTCATTACATGGATCCTATCATAAGTGATTCAAAAGGTAGGACAATTGAAGATCAAGAGTATTCTGATTTAATTACTACCTATTTTGCCAATCTATCCGGGGTAGATCAAATTCTTGTTAGAAGATTACTATTTCTTGGTAATATCGGTAAAGAGCGATATTATCAGGATGATTTTGACCAAGCCCGTCAAATTTTTCTGTACTTAGAACGAGAATATATTCAATTACCCCCTAATTTCAAAAAAATCATTCAAGGGAGTAAAATAAAGTATGAAAATTCATTGTTATTAAAAAATCAAATAATCGATAAAAATATCATACGAATATTCGATTTGGGGCTTGTCTATCTATTTGTAGGTATGACATGTTATCAACAAAAATCCTTTGACAAATCAATGGATTATTTAAATTTATGCCAAATTGAGTATTTTAACAATAAACAAAGAGAATATGCAACAGCTTATACAATCAAAGGAATAATAGAATTTAATCTAGGAAATGTTGATTACTCTACTGAATTTTTCAAGTTATCCCTAAAATATTTATTAAAA
>JAOUKW010000149.1 GCA_029882335.1 Candidatus Heimdallarchaeota archaeon
AAATTAAATTAATTAATTCTTCCTCATAATACTGCTTTTTCAAGTATATCATGTATATTTTTATGATTACTAGTTGAATTAACGAGGTAAACTAATAAGGCTTTTAGATAAGTTCAAACTAGTAAGGATTAGTACTTTATCATCTACCCTATGTAGAAATTTTTCTGGTGAATTTATGAGCTCTAGATCACGTCAACAAAGGAAAAGAGGAGTAACACAAACTACAACCAATGAATATGGCGAAGTTCAAGTTCGTAAGATGGTTCGTACAAAAGAAAAACGTGTAATACCTGCTTTAACATTAAAAAGAATGCCAAGTAATATTCTTGGCCTTGCATTTGGATTATTCGCGGGAATAAATTATGTCCATAATAAAGAATTACTTGACACTGAACTGTTCGTGGAAATGAGGGCAGAATTCATAGGAATTTATCGATTTTTAATCGGTTCTATTGGTGTTGCAATTGCTACATTTCTATCATGGGCCTTATTATCAAATGGGTTTAAATTTAAAAAATATCCAATTGCTTTTAGACAATTGCTCAGTCTTGTATTTATATTTTATTTAGCTATGGCAATTATGTCTCCATTCATCAATAATCCAATGCTTAGGCATCAAGATGAAATGAATAATGCAAGTTCTGATGTGGATTTAAGTAGATTAAATTCACCATTTTATACAGAATTACTTGAGGGATTATTAAATTTGATTGGAAATATACCCAATCCTCAGGAACTGATGGCAACCATACATCCCGGTACTGGTGAACCAGTATTTGATCCTAGTGTAGATCGTTATCTTTGGAGATGGCTGGTGGCAGAATATTATGACCCTCAGAAATTAGATTTTTCAAAAGGTCATGAGACTTTTACTAATACCTATAAAGCAACAGATAGTACTGCTGGTTTAACTGGTGCTACTAGGTCCTTTGAGATAAATCAAAACTTTTTCAGTTTTACTCCTGGATATCAAAATGAAGCAGTAACAACCTGGAATTCTGTTGAAGGTTCTTTAATCCAAAATTATAATAATTTACAGGCTGTTGATGTTAATAGTTCTGCTTTAGCACTAGCAAATAAAGATGGTTTTAGAGATATAAATGAACAACCCGTCTTGAAATTCAATTTACCTGCTTCGGGTACTGAAGGAAATCTTACATATAATTCTTTTTGGCTAGAGGAGGATAAAGACGCGATTTCTCAAAATTCAATATTATACTCAGATTTGAATTCTGCTTTATCTAGTATTTCTAATGATGAACGATTCGGTAGTATTGCCTCTGCTGGTGGAATTAGTGCTGTTTGGGGATTAGATTCTTTACCTGGTGGTTCTGCATATGTAAATAATGTAGCAGATGGTTTTTATTTTAACCAAAGGTATCAACAGATTTTATCAACAATCACTGCTGAAACCACAGTGTATTCACTTGTGTTGAGTATATCAAATGATATTTCACAAGCAGTATTGAATGGAATTAATGATGGTTCATTAGTTATAGAAGCGGCAAATGATACTGCAGATGATGCTGGTGCTCCTGATGGAGTGGACAAAGCATATTATTTTTATCAACAACTAGCAACAGGTGGTACATATGGAATCAAAGAAGTTCTTGCTGGTTTCAATAACATGATTCGTGCTTTTAATATCCCTGCTAGACCTATTGTTGGATTTTCTGTAGGTGATGTATCTCCAGAAGAAATTGTTTTACGAATGAGACACCTTCATGTTTGGATTGAGGCTTTAATTCCTAGAACTGATGGAGAAATTTCTTGGGGTATGTTTAATGCAATTCCAGATCCAAGGATAGTCGAAAGTGAGAGTGAATTTGAATTCGGGAGAAATGCATTAGGTGGTTTACCTGAAGTACAATTGGAGGTTACTTCTGGCGATAGATTACCTTTCTTTGGAACACCTATTCAGGGTCAAAATTCTTATTCTAAACAAATATTTGGTCAAAATTATACAGGAAGAGTGCGAGTATTGTATGATGGTAATCCATCTTATGGTACTCGTTTAGAGCTTAAAATTCTTGCTGAGGGTGATATATCTGGAGATTTTGCGACTATGAATGAAGCAAGTATTAGCTTGGGCCATGTAACAACACCTGTTACTACTGATGGTTGGGCAAATTTTACTATTTTGGCAGATCTTGATGGATCGCTCTATAGAGTTCATGCTAATGGAACTAATGAGTTGATATCTGGACTGGATATAAATATTTTAAACCCTGGTGGGGTTTCAGGTACTTATAATATATATGGATTTTTTGTATCCTATTCAATTGCATATAATTTTACTTTAGTTGGATGGGACGTTGAGGGACAGATGAGTATGAATTTATATTCCACAACTCCAATTTCTCTTGAAACAATACCAGTTCCACCTGCGGATACTGTATCTGGTTCTGTACTGGTACTTGGGGAAGATCTAACTGTTGCTGTTCGAATTACTGATTTAGATAGTTCTCCAATATCAGGAGTCGATACTATTGAATTATTATTAATGGATTACACTAATTTTCCTACCTTTATTGCTCAAGTGATTGTGGGAACATTTGATTCAACTTCGTATAGACAAGCTGTATTTCCTGCAACCAATGCATCAGGTTGGAGTGAAGTTGACTGGACAGTTCCTTTATCTGTTACATCAAATTCACAGATGTTGGTTGCTTGGGTGGCTAATACTCTTATTAATGTAACAATTCCTGTGTTAGTAACTGATGCAATTAGCAGTATATCTGATCTGGATTTTGAGTTATACAAAAATGTTTTGTATGCAAATGAATCTGTTATTTGGACTGTGTATTCAGATGCTCAATTAGACTTAGGTGGTTTTGGAACAAGATATACACAAGGTCATGACCTTGGTTATTATTTAATAAAGAAAGCAGCTTATGAATCTAATAATGCAACATATGCAGCTTTAATTTCATATCTAGGTGGGAATTGTGTTATTGATACTTCATTTTCATCTTGTTATGTTGTTGATCCTGCCTCTCAGAATGCTTTTTATAATATTTCTGGTTCTTCTGTCTCAACTTTTGGATATACTAATTTAACATTGAGTTTAACAGGTGGTGTTTTATCTGTGGGTTCATATTATTTAGTAACTGTATTCTTTGACTTTGATATACATTTAAACTCGGTTGCTTTTCATATTTCTTCAAGTTTTGGTAATTCTGATTTACTAAACAATAATGAATATATCTTCGGATCAATTGAAGATTATAAGAATGTCGATGATTCTATCCACAATCAACCTAATACACATAAAAATACAAATATTGATATTAGGTTTGTAACCTTAGTAGCCTCGATATTAATTATCTTTAGTTATAAAATTTACAGCAACAAAAGTAGGAGGATTTAATGTTGATGTTTAAAAATTTATTTACATTTATTCTTTGTATCTTGATCCTTACTAGTGGTTTTGCTCACCTAGTAAATAGTGATAATACTGAGATAGATAATCTCAGTGAAAAAAAATCGAATTTAATGAAAGCAGATGATTTTAAGTCTTCTGATGTAATTATTACCAATGAGAAAAGCAATTCTCCATATATAATTCAACAGAAATCATCAAGTAAATTTTCCAATTTAAAAAGTAGTCCTGTTATAATTACTCCTGATATAGATGTTTCCGGTGATTTTAATTATACACAATCAATTTCTATTCAGGGAGTATTATCTGCACCTGGAAATCCTATTGATGTTTGGGGTGGTGAAACGGTTTATTTATTCATTAATTCCTCTAATACAGATATTATTTCTCAAATTGGAGAATTTGCAACTAATACTACTGAAACTAATGGTTATTATCAATTCGATATCTCCTTTGATAGGTCTTGGATAAGTAAAGGTTCATTTAATTATACTGTGTATTTTTATGGAGTTCCATCTGGTTTAAGTGAACCAGCTTGTTTTAGATGTGAACAGTTGATTGATACTGGATCTTTTGGTGTAAAAGATTCTGTGACTGTTGACTTTACTGTTTATCCTACGGTTAAAAACCATGTTTTTAGTCCAACTGAAACTTATAATGCTTCTATTACTGTCTCAAATGGATTGGGTGATCCAGTAGATCCATCATCAGTAAATGGGTTAGCTGTTAACTTTGAAGAAACATATATAAATTCAACAACAATTCCAATTGCATCAAATGAACAATTTCATCCTGTAACTAATATATCATCTTATACTGCCAAATATGGGGTGCTCCAAAAGGATAATATTACCTTAACTGCAACATTACTCAATTATAATAATTATGCATTTGATGAGTATATTTTTGAAGCAAAGGACATCGTTACAATTAGTAAAGTTAACATAACAACCGATTTTACTTTCGCATTATATGTGAATATTACAGGCATTCAAGCTTATGATACGATGAAAAATAATCCAACTACAAGATTTGCAAGATCAGGTCAATCAATTAATATCCGTGGTGAACTAAATGAATCCTCTGGTACAATATCTCTAAATAATTATAATTTTACTATTACAGTAAATGGTGCTGGTGGTAGTTATACAATTAGTGCAGTTACTGATATAAATGGAATATTTGAAAATACAACTACATTATTATCTAATACCGTATTTCCTGATCCTGGATTGGATAATGGAAATATAACTATATCTAGTGTAAGTGATGATCCGATGGATTTTGGATCTGATATTTCACGAACCAAATATCTGTATTTAAAGGCAAATGTGAGTAATACTTTTACAAGTGTGATATCATATATAAATGGAGATTCACTCAATGTAAATGACCAATTTAGCAGGTTTTATTTCCCTGGGCATTCAAAAACTATTACACTTGAGGGTCTTATTAATGATGATTTTGGAAATCCCGCAAGAGGTGTAAATGTAACATTACAATTTAATAATAAATCCCGTCCTAATGAGGTTATCAATCATATTTTTTCAAATAAAATATTTTCAATGTTTACGAATGGTTCTGGTGGTTTTAAATTTAGTTTCATATTACCCACTTTAAATCTATTAACTGGTAATGTGACAATGAGGATTCGGGTTTATGCACAGATGGTTTGGTTAAATCCAAGTAATACAAATTCTGAAGTTTCCTCATTTAGATATTTTGAAGCATTCAACACCACTGAAATGTTGATGAGAACACATTTTGTTGGTCCAAGCGAAGAAGTAACCGGAACAACTAATTCATATTCATTATATAATATCACATTTTTTAATCTATATAATGGTGCTCAAAGAAGTAATTTTACCATTACAATACGAGATCATTTGGGTCGCGCTCCTATCGGGGTTAATGTGACTTTATCTGGTGTATTTGGTGGAATCAACTTATCTCCAATCTTACTTACAGTAAATTCTTCAAATAATGGAATTTTTACACTGAATTTTGATGAATTTACAACTACCGATATTAGTTCAATTATCAACTTAGATGGTACGATATTCAAATATAATATTGCAGTTGCAAGTGGTCATGGTTTATTAGCATCTCAATTGTTTTCTGAGAGTTATACTATTTTTGGACCCGACGATTCCATTCCGACATTGAATAATATTCAAATAACTGGTAATGATGGAACTGCTTCAGATCTTGAATTTTTCATTAATGTAGGAAATTCTGCTATTGATAATATTCGAAATGTTACTTTTAATTATCGTGTATTCACACAATCTTCTCCATCTTACGATCCCTCTGATTTTGTAGGTATTCCATGGATTGCAAGTCATATGACATTGAACAATTTAGTTAACTTACAATTTAATTATACATTAAAATTTGCAGATTATGGAAATGGATTTTGGGTGGAGTGGTATATCACTGTGTTTGATCTGGCAGGTCATGGTATTAATTTCAGTGGGCTTACAAATGGTGGTAATCTTTGGACAAATTTCTTACCTGATTATAATCCTGCATTAGCAAATTATTCTGCTTCATTTTCTCATTCTGCATCTCATGGATCAATTAGTACTCCCTTTTCTATTCAGATTGGGGATGGTATAGTTTATGATGTGGAAAATAATTTTGAATCAACAGTAATAATTAATGGAGAATTAGTTTCAGCAGATAATTTTAATATAACTCTCATAGATGATGTGACTATCCAATTAGCAATACCAGCTGATGCAAGTGGCTATTCTATTGTGGTTATCTATTATAGAATATTAATAATTGATCCTGATACGGGTGAAATAATTAGTTTATTAATTCCATATCAAAACTCAACAATGACATATGCTGGGCTATATCAAGGTAGTCGAGAACTATACCAATTTATTTTGAGTTCTTCTGCTTTTACTTATTTCAATATAATTGATTTTTACTTCAACATAACTGATACAATTGGAAATTCCATTGTCACTACTTCATTTATTAATAGGATCTTGGGCTCAGGGTCAACAGGTGGAATTTATATAAAAGATGAATCAGCTCCTCCAACTAGTGTAAGTAATTTTACTCAATTGAAAATTGATGATGGTAGATCCAATTCTGGAAATAATATTACCGTTTATTCAGATGAATTTGATGTATTCTATGTGGTTTATAATATATCTGATAATATTGGTGGAGTGGGACTTTGGAATATTACTTTCTACTGGTACTTAAACGGGGAATTAAATGAGACCATATTCTATGTGGTTGAAGGTATTATACTTGAAACTAGTCAGCTTGTAGGATTATTCTTTATTCTTAATTTCACAATTCCTGAAGAATTTTTACAACCTGGAAATTATATCAGTTGGGAAGTTACTGTGGAAGATCATGCTGGTAATTTAATTACATTGAATTCTCAAGGTAGTTCAAATCCTTTACGTTTCAATGTTGAAGAACGACCTCCTGTAGTCATAGTTACAGATCCTGGTATTGATGCTGAAGAAGAAACCTCCAATGCATTATGGATTGTTTTATTATTCTTATTGGTCTTGGGATCATTAACATTGTATTATCAAAGGCATAATATTGGTGAAATCTTAGCTAGACGTCAAAGAGCTAGAAAAGTACAAGGTACTATTTCCGAATTAATGGAGGAAATAAGAAGATTAGGTGCAGATGGAAAATTCCGCATAGCCATATTATTAGCATGGGAAGCATTAGAACGAGTTTGTAGGGAAATCATGTCGATTCAAAGACATCCAAATCAAACCGCCAGAGAATACGCATTTTATTTATCTGAAAGAACGATGGTTGATAGAGATACATTACTTTCATTGGCTAAATCATTTGAAGGTGCGAAGTATGGCAAGGATTTGCCGAATCAGGATGATTTGGATGATACTGTCAAAGCTTTAGATATTAGTGTGCGAATGATTATTCAATCAGGATATCGTTTTAATTTAGAAGATGAGGAAGAGGGTTGGTAAAGTAAAAGGTGAAAATATGAGCGCAATAAGTAATTTTATAGAAAAATTAAAAGATATATTCAGCGGAGGTTCAAAACAAATGGGACCTTCTGGACCAGGTACATCAATTTCTGATGTAAAAAAAGCTGCACAAGCATCAAATTATAATCAAGCATCATTAAAAGCATTTTATGCTTTGGAAACCATTGGTTTGGGTAAAGGTTCTATTTCAAGACCTCCGTCGATGACTGCTAGAGAGTATAGTGATGTATTAACGAATAATAGCAATATTTTAAAAGAAGAAATCGAAAGCATAATTTTGAATTTTGAAGTTGCCAAATATAGTGAATTAGAGGTTACATTCGATGATTATCGTAAAGCTGAAGAAGCATTAGAAATAGTATCGAAGAAGTTCAAAGCTGGCGAGGGTGGTTCTCCTAGAGCTGCAGGACCCAGAGGTGCTAGACCAAAGGGTAAACCTTCAGGTGCAGCAGGAAAGGGTAATAGACCAAGACCCAAACCAAGGAAAAGAAGTTAAAGGGTAGTTAATCAGTGTCAGTGTCCTCTAGTAAATATATAAGAAGATTCAAATCTTTTGCATTAATTGCTTTAGTCTTCTTTGGGATTGCACCTATATTATTTGCAGCAATACCTAATAACGAATCAAATAATTCATTTTCAATTTACAACTCCGATTATGATGGATTATCCAATTTAAGACTAAATTTGGAATCTATTCAATCCAATACTGGTATTTCGAAGTATAATGTTACCAATATTATTTCTAACTTAAATGTCTTAAATCGATTTAATGGATCTGGTGCATTAGTAATAATTGCACCAACTTCTAATTTTGCAGTTACTGAAACAATATCTCTTGTTCTTTATATGTTGCGTGGTGGTTCAGTCATAATAATTGATGATTATGGTAGTGGTAATCAAGTATTAGAACCGATATTCAAGGCATTTGAAAATATTGATAAATTTGCAGAGGAGGCAGCAGCGCAGGGTCTCGAAATACCATCAACTACAGATATCTTATCTGGTGGTGCAAATAATACAGAGACTACTCCATCGAATGGAACTGATGGTGGAATTGATAGCCAACTAGGATTCGGTGCAGGTGCTCCATCTGGATTCGATCAAGGAGATCTAATGACAAATATGATCGGTGATTTAATCAAAAGATTTGCATTTAACACTTCTGCTGTTTTGATGGATGCTGGTAGTAATTCAGATAATCCTGCTAGACCTGTTTTAATTGATTTCGATCAAACTGAGTTTGCAGGTTATACATTTACCCAAGGTATTGAAAGAATTCAAATGGAATTTGGAACAACGATATCACTTCAATTAAGTGTTACTGCACGAGATGAATTTGGTAATCCCATCTTAGATGAAACTGGTAATGTAACAAAGAAGGATGTTTGGATGCCCTTACAGAAATTGACAGGGGATGTAATTGGTGATTTTGCAGAGGGATTTGAATTCGAATTATCTCTTCCATTCTTTCCAATGTACACAAGCAAGTTATCTTGGATGGAAACCAATTTCGCCATGGCTGATGATGGTAATGCTGTTCCTGATGTTGGTGAATGGGGTAATTCAAAGTTTGCGACTGCATTGTCAATACCTTTAATACCCGGGATGGGTAAACTGGTAATGATCTCAGATCCATCTATTTTTATTAATCGATGGACTGAACGATATGATGAAAATGATAATTTACAACTCTTCTTAAATCTCATTGATATGGCTACATCACATATTGAACTTACTACTGGTCAACCCCAAATACCGGTAATATTTG